>JALYGL010000286.1 GCA_030777125.1 Actinomycetota bacterium | reverse complement strand
GGGCTCGGCCGGCCGAGCCCGAGCCCGCGCCCGCGCCGGTGGACGGGGGCGAGAGCGACGGCGGTGCAGTCGACTGAGCTGCGAGTTGACACCTCCGGCCGCCACGTCACCGATCTGACCTCGGAGGTGACCGGCTTCTGCCGGTCGCTGGGGGACGGGCTGCTGAGCGTCTTCGTCCCGCACGCCACCGCCGGCGTGGCCCTCATGGAGCTGGGGTCGGGTTCCGAGGACGACCTCGACGAACTGCTGGGGCGGGTCCTGCCGCGTGACGACCGGTACCGGCACCGCCACGGCGCCCGAGGCCACGGGGCCGACCATTTGCTGCCGGCGCTGGTCAGCCCGTCGCTCGTCGTGCCCGTGGAGGGCGGCCGCCCACTGCTCGGGACCTGGCAGAGCGTGGTGCTCGTCGACCTCAACGCCGACAACCCGGAGCGCCGGGTCCGCCTCAGCTTCGTGGCCGGCTGACCCGGCTCACAGCTCCCGCAGGTCGGAAATGCGACGGACGCCGGGCGGCAGGGGCGGCGCCGGCCCCGGCCGGTCCGGCCGGCAGAGGTGCACGGCGGCCATGCCCATGGCCCTGGGACCCTCCACGTCGGGGCCCCAGCTGTCGCCCACGAACACGGCCTGGTCCGGGGTCACGCGGCATCGGTCGAGGGTGACGGCGAAGATGCGGCGGTGGGGCTTGCGGGCCCCGGCCTGGGCCGACGTCACCACCACGTCGGCTGCACCGGTTAGGCCGGACCGGTCGAGAGCCCGGTCGAGGTCCCAGTCCCAGTTGGAGCACACGGCCACGGTGACGCCACCGCTCCGGAGACCGGCCAGCACGTCGGCGACCTCGTCGTACGCGGCGAGGGTGAAGTCCTTCGAGGCGGCGTGCAGGTCGGCCACCATGGCGTCCACGTCGTCGCCGGGGACGGGAAGGGAGGCGACCACCGAGCGGAGCCGTTCGAGCTCCCAGGCCACGTAGGTGTCCCGGCTGGCGGAGTGCTCGAGGTGCTCCTGGCCGTCGTGGACCCGGTTCGTCCACGCGGCCCACGTGGACGAGTCGAACGGCACGCCCCACCGCTCGAACACCTCCTCGTACGTCAGCCCGTAGGAGACGGCCCGGGCCAGGGTGCCGTAGAAGTCGAAGAGGACGGCGCGGGCAGACCCGGTCAGGTCGGCTGCCGTTCCGGCTGACGGGCCGCGGCCCGGATCTGCAGCCATCCGAACACCGTGCCCAGGACCGCCCACAGGGCCAGGGCCCCGCCCACGGAAGCCAGCCGGAACTGCCACAGCAGGGCGGCCGGGACGGCGACGGGATCCGGGTTCGGGGGCAGGGCGACCAGGCCGATCACCACCAGGGCGACGTACGTGGTCGCCACCGCCGGTAGCCGCACGTGGTCGGGTGCCGAGCGTCCCCCGAGGTTGCGGCCGGCGCGCCACGCCGCCCACCCGGCCACCGCCGACCATCCCAGGGCGAGGAGGTAGAGCGCGGTTCGCCGGCCGATGGTGTCGGGGTCGCCGACGCCCGGGGGGTTGGCCGGGTACCGCAGAAAGGGCACGAGGAACACGGTGGTGAAGGCGGTCGCCGCCAGCGTCACGGCCGCCCGCCAGTCGTCGCGGGCGGCCAGCCGGGGGCGGACGACGGCGAAGGCCACCGCGAACACCGTCCCGGCGACCAGGCCGAACACCAGGGCCCCGGCCGCGCCGCCGGCCTGCTGGACGCCGCGGGTGAACGCCTGCTCGTCCCCGCCCGCCTCCAGGGCGACGGCGCGGCCGATGGGACCCTCACCGGCCACGGCCAGGACCACCGCCATGGCCGCGCCGCCGGCCAGGCCGGCCAACGCGCCGTGGCCCAGTCGGCGGCGCATGGCGGGCCCGGTCAATGGCATGGGACCCCGAGGAAGTGGCGGCCGTCGTGGACCAGCTCGTGCAGGGTGGTGGCGCCGGCCCCGAGGACGGCGCCGTTCTCGAGGGTCAGGGCGTAGGCCATCGCCGTCGCCATGGCCACGACCAGCCAGGCCCACGCCGGGACCCGGGCCCGCTCCTGCTCCGCGGCCAGTTCCATCGTCTGCTCCATGTTCATCTCCCGTGTGTGTGGTGGTGCTCGTAACCAGGCAGTGCGACCTTGTAGACGCACAGGTCGCAGTTCATCCGGGCGTCCCCGGCCAGGGCCTCTCGGTACCGCTCGAGGACCAGGCGGGCGATCCGGGGGTCGGCGCCCAGGTGTGGTCCGTGGCCCACGTCGATGGCGGGGTGATCGGCGGCCCAGTCGCGGGTCTGGGCCCGGATGCGGTCCACCAGCACCCCGGTGAAGAGGAAGTAGGGGACGACCACGATCCGGCCCGCCCCCAGCAGGCGGCAACGCTCGAGGGCGGCGGGCACGTCCGGGACGGCAAGCGACACGAACGCGGGCTCGACCATTCCGAGGCCGCGGGAGTCCCATAGCAACCGCGACACCTTGTAGAGGTCGGCGTTGGCGTCGGGGTCGGACGATCCCCGCCCGACGAGCACCACCGCGGTCGCGGTCGGGTCGTCGTCGCCCACGGCCGCCCGTATGCGGTCCTCGGCCACGGCCAGGACCAGCGGGTGGATGCCGAGGTCGCGGGCGTAGCGGAACTCCACGTGCGGGTGGCGGTGCCGGGCCCGGTGCAACACCGCCGGCCCGTCGTTCTTCAGGTGACCGGCCCCCAGGAGGACCAGGGGAGCGGCCACCACCGACGTGGCGCCCAGACCGACGACCTGGTCGACGGCGGTGTCGAGGTCGGGAGCCGCCAGCTCGAGGAAGCCGCAGCCCACGTCGACCTCGGGCGCCTGGTCGGTGACCACGCCGGCCAGCTTCCAGTACTCGGCCACGCCGGCGGCCGACCGGCTCCCGTGGCCGACGATGAGCAGGGACGGGCGGTCAGCCACGAGCGAGCCTGACCATGGCGTTGACGGCGGCGGCGGCGACCGCACTGCCGCCCTTCTCGCCCACGTTGGTGACGGACGCGAGGGCGTGTCCTGCGTTCGGGCCACGCAGGCCGGGCCCTGCGTTCGGGCCACGCAGGCCGGGGCCGGCCCGGCGCAGGGCCTCCTTGGCCTCGGCCGCGCCGACGAACCCCACCGGCAGGCCCACCACCATGGCGGGGTGGAACGCCCCGGCCGTCCAGAGGTCGACCACCTCGGCCAGGGCGGTGGGGGCGCACCCGACCACGACCACCGCCCCCTCGGGGTGCCGCCCGGCGGCGATGCGCATGGCCGCCGCGGAGCGGGTCACCCCGTCCCCCGCCGTGGCCGCGGCCAGGTAGCAGACCGCCTCGATCCCCTTGATGCCGGCGGCGACCATCTCCACGTCGGCGACGACGGGTGCGCCCCGGCGGAGGGCGGCCACGCCCGCCTCGACGGCAGCCTCGTCGACGACCATGGTCGACGCGTACTCGACGTCGGCACTGGCGTGGATCACCCGGGAGACCACGGCCCGGGCGCCGGGACCCAGGCCGGAGAGGTCGACCCGCTCGGCCAGGATCCGGTAGCTCTGGGTCTCGATGGGGTGCACGGTCACGGGTGGGCCGGGTCCCGCTCGGTGATGGCGTCGCGGGGGCAGACTTCGATGCAGCCCAGGCAGGCCGTGCACCGGTCGGCCAGCAGGTGGGGGAGGCGAGGGGCCGGGACGAGGGCCCGCTCCGGGCACGTCACGATGCAGGCGCCGCAGGCGGTGCAGCGGTCGTCGATGACGAGGAGGCTCACGCCCGGTAGCCCCGGGGCGTGACCATCCGCCCGTCGACCACCCGGGTGGACGACGATCCGACGATCACGCACGTGGTCATCCCGACCAGGATGGGGTCGAGGGCGCCGAGGGTGGTGAGGGTCACCGTCTGCCCGGGACGGGCGGCGTCGGTGACGACGCCGACGGGCGTGGACGCCCGTCGGTGCTCGAGGCAGATGGTGCGGGCGGCGTCGAGCTGCCAGGTGCGGCCGGCCGAGCGGGGGTTGTAGAGGGCGACGGCCACGTCGGCGGCGGCCGCGGCCCGGAGGCGGCCCTCGATGACGGACCACGGCGTGAGCAGGTCGGAGAGGCTGACGACGGCGTGGTCGTGGCCCAGGGGGGCGCCCAGCAGCGCGGCGGCGGCCACGGCCGCGGGCACGCCCGGGACCACCTCCACGTCGAGGCCGGGCGCCTCGTCGCCGCCCAGCTCCAGGGCGATGGACGCCATGGCATAGACCCCGGCGTCGCCCGAGCAGACGAGGGCGACGGTGCGGCCGGCGGCCGCCTCCGCCAACGCCTGCTTGGCCCGCACCACCTCGTCGCCGATGGGGCTGCGGACGACCTCCTGCGCCGGGGTCAGGAGGTCGCGGCACTGGTCGACGTAGGCCCCGTAGCCGATCACCACGTCAGCCCGGCGTACCGCCCCCTCGGCTTCGGCGGTGCGGTGTGCGGCCGCGCCCGGCCCGAGCCCGACGACCGACAGGCGACCCCTGCGCCGGCGGCGCCGGGCGACGGCCACGGTCGCCGCGGGCG
>JALYGL010000285.1 GCA_030777125.1 Actinomycetota bacterium | reverse complement strand
GGCGCCCGTCGTCACTTCCTGGTGGGCTGCCCGGCGGGACGTCCGGCCGGACGAGCGGCCGGGGCCGTGTCCGCGGCCGGGGCCGGCGCATCGCTGGCGCCACCGGACCGTAACCCGCCCAACGCCGAGCGCTCCCAGCGGGCCAACCGCATTTGGCGCCAGGCGACGGCGCAGGCGCCCAGGACGACCACGCCGAAGCCGAGAGCGATGAAGGTGCCGCGGGCGGGGTCGTGCACGGCGTCGATGAAGCCGATGGTCACCCCGGCGACCGCGGTCAGCATGGCCACCACGGGGGCACTGGCCGACTGGCGCAGCAGGCCGATCATGGCGACCACGCTGCCGACCACGGCCAGGCCGCCGATGGCCTGCACGAGGGCCCGGTGCTCGGGGCACAGGGCGTCGGTGGCCAGCATGCCGGCGAACACCACACCGAGGGCACCGGCCATAGCTGCCGACAGGAGGCGTGGCGGGCCGGCGGGCGGCCGTCCGGGCCCTTCACGCTCGGTCCAGGCCAGCACCTCGGTCGAACGCCACTCCTGCTCAGCCATGGCTCACTCCTCGTCGCGGTGGTACCCCCACCGTACCGATTCGGTCAGGTGATGTCGCGCCGGACCACGAACCTCGAGCCGACGAGGCCAAGAGCACCTCGGTCGGCTCGGCGCGGCCCGGGCGCCCTCCCCGTGCCGGCCAGGAGGAGCTCGTCGCGCCAGGCACGACGCCGTGCGCCCCGTCACCGGCCGCGTAGGGTGCCTCCATGCCCAAGAGACCGAGGGAGGACCGGTCCCAGCGCGGCACCGACGGCGCCCGCCCGGGCGTCGGGTCGAATCCGGCCCGCGACGTCGACGTGGCCGAGCGGGCGGTCGAGGACACGTTCCTCCGCACCGTCGACGAGGGCCGTCGCCGGATGTCGCGCCGGGTGGGGCCCCTGCTGGCCACCGGGCTGGTCGGCGGCATCGACGTGGGCACGGGCGTCCTGGCCCTGCTGCTGGTCGAGCGCACCACCCACAACACACTGCTCGGCGGGCTGGCGTTCTCGATCGGCTTCATCGCCCTGACGCTGGCCCGCAGCGAGCTGTTCACCGAGGACTTCCTGGTCCCGGTCTCCACCGTGATCGCCCGCCAGGCCCGGTTCCGCATGCTGCTCCGGCTCTGGGGGGGCACGATGGTGGCCAACCTGGCCGGCGGGTGGCTGTGGACGTGGCTGATGATGCGGGGTTACCCCGACCTGGGGGAGACGGCCGTCGAAGCCGGCGGCTACTACGTCGACCTGGGCCTGGGCGGGCGGGCCCTGTCGCTCGCCATCCTCGGCGGCGCCGTCATCACCCTGATGACCTGGATGCAGCAGGGCAACGAGCTTCCGGTCGGGCGCGTGATCCCCGCCGTCACCGGCGCCTTCCTCCTCGGCGCCGGCCAGCTCAACCACACCATCGTCAACTCGCTGCTGATGTTCTCCGCCCTGCACACCGGCCACGCTCCGTTCGGGTACGCGGACTGGGCCCAGACGGCGGCGTGGGCCGCCGTCGGCAACATCATCGGGGGCGTGGGGCTGGTCACCGTGCTGCGGCTGGTCCAGGTGTCGCACCGGCTGAAGGAGGAGCGGGAGAACCCGGCTCTCGGCGTCCCCGTCGGCGACAGCCGGCGGGTGGAGGTCCCCGAGCAAGCCTGACGCCCGTCCGGTCGACGCCAGATTTTCGCGGAAGTGGCCGGGAAAACCGGAACACGGTTCGCCTCCGGGCGGTTGGAAGAGAGCGGCAAGGAGAGGACCCACGTCATCCGGTCACGCCGGCGCAGGAGCAACTCATGGGATCCAAAGTCGATGTGCAGGCGGGCGACGCCGACCTCCTGGGCCGGTACCTGAGCGAGATCGGACGCCATGAGCTGCTGACCCGGGAGGACGAGCGGCAGCTCGGCTGCCTCATCGAGGGAGGCCGCCGGGCGGCGGGCATCCTGGCCAAGGGCGGGGAGCTCTCCGACGAGCGCCGGTCGGAGCTCACCGAGATCGTGGCCCGGGGCAACCGGGCCAGCCGGAGGTTCATCCAGGCCAACCTCCGCCTGGTGGTGTCGATCGCCAAGCGGTACCAGGCCGCCAGCCTGTCCCTCCTCGACCTGGTCCAGGAGGGCAACCTGGGCCTCATCCACGCCCTCGAGAAGTTCGACTTCAACCGCGGCTTCAAGTTCTCCACCTATGCCACCTGGTGGATCCGCCAGTCGATCACCAGGGCGATCGCCAACACCGGGCGGACAATCCGCCTGCCGGTCCGGGCCGGGGAGACGGTGAGCTCGGTCCTGAGGGCCCAGACCCGGCTGGAGTCGACGCTCGGCCGCACGCCGACGGTCCTCGAGATCGTGACCGAGACGGGCCTGCCCCGGGACCGGGTGGTGGAGGCCCTCACCCTCGCCCCCACGCCCCTGTCCATCTCGGAGCCGTGCGGACCGGACGGCGGCGGCCAGCTGGGCGATCTGATCGCCGACCCGTCGTCGGCGGCACCGTTCGACGACGTGATCGCCGCCTGCCTGCCGGCCCAGATCAACGACCTGCTGGCCACCCTCGACCAGCGGGAGCGCCACGTGGTGTGCCTGCGCTACGGGCTCGACCGAGGCCGTCCCCGGACTTTGCAGGAGGTGGCCGACGAGTGCGGGCTGACCCGGGAGGGCATCCGCCACATCGAGAAGAAGGCGTTGAACAAGCTTCGCCTCCGGTCGCGGGCGTCCCGGGTGAACCTGGCCGACCTCATCGCCGGCTGAGGGGCGCCGGCCGGGCGGCGCCGGCCGTCAGTCGGGGAGGGCGAAGGCCAGGCAGGCGTTGTGGCCGCCGAACCCGAACGAAGTGGTGAGGGCCGCCTCGGCGGTGATGTCCCGTCCGACGTTGGGCACGTAGTCGAGGTCGCACTCGGGATCGGGGTCGTCCAGGTTGATCGTGGGCGGGGCGAACCGGTCACGGAGCGCCATCACCGCCACCACCGCCTCCAGGGCGCCGGATGCGCCCATCAGGTGCCCGGTCATCGACTTGGTGGACGAGACCGGCACCGAGTCGGCGTGCTTGCCGAGGGCCGCGTGCCAGGCCCGCGTCTCGGCCACGTCGTTGAGGGGCGTCCCGGTGCCGTGGGCGTTCACGTAGCCGACGTCGGCCGGGCCGAGCCCGGCGCGGGCCAGGGCCCGCTCGATGCAGCGGCGGGCCCCGGTGCCGGTGGCCTCAGGTTGGGTGACATGGCCGGCGTCGGCGGTCGCCCCGTAGCCGACCAGCTCGGCGTAGATGCGAGCTCCGCGGGCCACGGCGTGTTCGAGGTCCTCCAGCACCATGACCGCCGCCCCCTCGGCGGGCACGAACCCGTCCCGGCCGAGATCGAACGGCCGGGACGCCCGCTCGGGATCGTCGTTGCGCCGTGACAGGGCCCCGATGATGCAGAACGAGGCCACGCCGACGCTGGTGAGGGCGGCCTCGGTGCCGCCGGCGATGGCGGCCACCGCGTCGCCTCGGCGGATCTGCTCCGCGGCCTCGCCGATGGCGTGGGCCCCGGAGGCGCAGGCGCTGACGATGGCGAAGTTGGGGCCCCGGGCGCCGGTGTCGGTGGCGATCATTCCCGCGGGCATGTCGACGAGCATGGCCGTGGCCGTGAACGCCGACACCCGCTTGAACCCGTGACGGTCGTTGGCCAGGGTCGCCTTCTCGATCAGCTCCAGGCCACCCACGC
>JALYGL010000284.1 GCA_030777125.1 Actinomycetota bacterium | reverse complement strand
ACCCCGGCCGGCATCGCGGCGCAAGCCGCCGCCCGGGGTGGCGGAGGAGATCGGAAGGGCCCTGGGCCCGACGCGGTCGGCGCGCGTCGAACGCCGCCTGTTGGACGCGGCGGCGGCGTTCGAGCGTGACCGCATCCCCGATGCGCTCCGGATCCTGCGCCCGTTGGCCAAGGAGGCCCCCGCCGTCGCCGCGGTGCGTGAGCTGGCCGGTCTGGCTCTGTACCGGGCCGGCCGGTGGGCCGAGGCGGCGCGGCACCTGGAGGCGTTCCGGGCGCTGACCGGCTCGGTCGAGCAGCACCCGGTGTTGGCCGATTGCTACCGGGCCCTGAGCCGCTTCGCCAAGGTGGACCAGCTCTGGGAGGAGCTCCGGGCCACGTCGCCCGAACCCGCCCTCCTCACCGAGGGCCGCATCGTGGCGGCCGGGTCCCTGGCCGACAGGGGGGACATCCGGGCCGCCATCAGGCTGCTCGAGCGCGGTCCACTGACCCCCAAGCGGGCGCCGGCCGCCCATCACCTGCGCCTTTGGTACGCCCTCGCCGACCTCTCCGAGCGGGCGGGCGACGCGCCTCGAGCCCGGGAGCTCTTCGGCCGGGTGGTGGCGGTCGAGCCCGGACTGGCCGACGCCGCCGAACGGCTGCAGGCCCTGGGGTAACCGTCACACCCTCCCCGTAGCATTCGGTTCGGCGCTTCCCCCTGGGTGCTGCGGCCGGCGTGGCCGACCGACGACGAGGGGAACGGCGATGACGAACCCGACTTTGTCAGCGAACATCGTGGTGTTGGCCGGGCGGTTGGCCCGGCCGGCCGAGATGAGGGAGTTGCCGTCGGGCGACCACCTGGTGGCCTACGAGTTGACCGTGCCCCGCGAGGGAGCCCGGGCCGAGAGCGTGCCCGTCGTGTGGTTCGAGGCGCCGGCCAGCGCCGCCGATCACGACGTCGACGACCAGGTGGTGGTGATCGGGCGGGTCCGGCGCCGGTTCTTCCGGGCCGGTGGCAGCACCCAGAGCCGCACCGAGGTGGTGGCCGACGCGGTGGTGGCCGCCCGGCAGGTCAAGCGGGTCCGGACCGCGGTCGGGAAGGCGCAGGCCGCGCTGGTCGGGCTCGCCGCCGCCGGCCGCACCTGATCCCGGGGTTCAGCCCTCCAGCCGGCGGAACACCATGCCCGTACGGGGCTTGGGGGCGAAGAAGGTCGTCTTCTCCGGGAGGCGTCGCCCGGCGGCCGCGGCGGCGGCGATGTGCCCCATGGCCACCGGGCGCAGAAGGACGCCCGCGTGGGCCTCTCCCGCGGTGACGGCCTTGGCCACCGCCTCCGGGGAGTGGTGGAAGTCGAGGGAGTGGGCGGGCAGGGCGGCCAGGGCGACCTCCAGCAGCTCCGAGTCGGCCCTCTCCGCGTCGGGCCGCCGCGGGCGGAGGAGCCACGTCCCATCCGGGACCACCAGCCCCAGGCCGCCCTGGGCGGCCATGCGGTCGGGCAGGTCCTCCACGTCCGGCGCGGCGGCCTCGGGCTCGAAGTGCTCGGCCAACGCACCGACCACGTCGAAGCCGTCCGGCAGCCCGCCCAGGAGCCGATGGATGGGCCGCACGTGGAGCTGCTCATCGGTGAGCTCGACGACCAGGGTCATGAGGAGGTCGGCGTCGCCCGGAGCACCGCCCGTGGCCGCCCGGCGTTCATCGCGGTACGCCAGGGCCGTCTCGTAGCGGTGGTGGCCGTCGGCGATCACCACCGGGGCCGACGCCACCAAGTCCTCGATGGCGGCCAGCACGCCGCCCTGGGTCACCCGCCACAGGCGGTGGTGGACACCGGCGTCGTCGGTGCAGCGGGCCACGGGCGGCTCGGTCGGCTGACAGAGGGCGGAGAGGCCCGGGGCCAGGGACAGGCACCAGACAGGCGACAGGTTGGCCCGGCACGCCCGCATGAGATTGAGCCGGTCGTCCTTGGGCTTGCCCATGGTTCGCTCGTGCGGGAACACGTCGCCCTGGCCGGGCACCGACAGCTCCAGGGCACCGATGATCCCGGTGGTCTGGCGGGCGGCGCCGTGCTCGTCCCGGTAGCCCATGCGGTAGACGTAGAAGCCGGGGTCGGGATCGGCGATGAGCACCCGGTCGGCCAGCCACTCCTCGAAGCGGCACCGGGCCGAGGTGTACACGTCGTTCCCCCCCTCGGCCCGGCCCAGCTCCACGTGTACGGCGTTGTAGGTGCTGCGGGCTTCGAGAACGGCCCGCTCCTCGGGATCGATGACGTCGTAGGGCGGGGCGACCACGTCGTCCAGGTCGACCCGGTCGGGGTCGTAGCGCACGCCGGCAAAGGGGTGGAATCGGGGCATCGGACGCTTTCAGTAGAGGGGTGAGGGCTGGCGCGCCGGGCGCAGCCGATCTCGCAACAGCAGGGCGACGAAGGCCCCGAACACGAAGCCGCCCACGTGGGCCACCCAGGCCACGCCCTCGTTCGGGTTGGTGAAGAACTGGGAGACGAACCAGAACCCGAGCAGCCACTTGGCCGCGATGTCGCGGAAGAAGACCAGGAAGATCAGGACGATGAGCGAGCGGATGCGGACATCCGGGAACAGCACCAGATAGGCCCCCATGACCCCGGCTATGGCACCGGAGGCGCCCACCACCGGAATCGTGCTGTTGGGCTGCACGAGCACGTGGGCGGCCGTGGCCGCCAGCCCGGCAGCCAGGTAGAAGGCGATGTAGCCGGGTATCCCCATCCGGTCCTCGATGTTGTTGCCGAAGACCCACAGGAACAGCATGTTCCCGGCGATGTGCAACAGGCTGCCGTGCAGGAACATCGAATAGAACGAGGCCAGGTAGATCTGCTTGTCGGGGAACGCCAGCGGCGATTCGTCGGTGCCGGTGTTGTCGCACGCCTCGCTGTCGTTGGCCCGACCGAAGGTGCGGACGACCTCTCGCTCCGAGAGCGGCTCGCCCTGCACCAGTTCGCACGGGATGGCGGCGTAGCTCAGGCTGAACTGGAGCTGGCGGGCGTCGCCCTCCGACGGTCGCTGCACGAGGAAGTACACGTAGATGTTGGCGGCGATCAGCAGGACGGTGATCAGAGGGAAGCGTCTGGTGGGGTTGTAGTCCTTGAGGGGGATCACCGGGGCGAGCTTAGGCTCGGGGTCGCAGCCCCCGGTTGCTAGCCTCGGGCCCATGGCTGACAAGGACGACGTCTTCAAGCGCTACCTCGAGGCAGGCCTGTCGTTCTTCGAGATGACCCAGCAGCGAGCCGAGGCCGCGCTCAAGGACCTGGCCGGTTCGGGCGAGTCGGCCAAGGGCCAGGCCCAGAAGGCGGTCGACTGGGTCAAGGAGCGGAGCCGCCAGGGCACCGACGAGCTGCGGGAGCTGGTCGGGAACGAGATCCGCTCCCAGATGGACACCATGGGCCTGGCCACCAAGGACGACCTGGCCCGCCTGGAGGCCCGGCTTGCGGCCCTCGAGGCCGGCGCCGGTTCGGCGGAACCGACGAAGACGGCGGGGTCGCGCAAGGCCGCCGGGATCACCAAAGCGGCGACCACCCAGAAGGCGAACAAGAGGACGGCGACGACAAACGTCCCGGCGATGAAGAAGGCGGCCCGGCCGGCGGCGACGCGCGGCATCGTCCCGCCCGTCGCCGGCCCGGGGAGCGCGCCCGACGTGGGAGCGGCGCCCGAAGAGAAGGCCTGACCACTGAGGCGGCGGCTCGACGTGGAACTGGTCCGGCGGGGGCTGGCGCCCAGCCGCGACCGGGCCCGGGCCGAGATCGCGTCGGGCCGGGTGCGGGTGGCGGGCGCTCCGGCCGACAAGGCGGCCCGGCTGGTGGCGCCCGGGGACCCCGTGGTGGTCACCGGTCCCGGTCCGCGGTTCGTCGGTCGGGGAGGCGAGAAGCTCGACGCTGCCCTCGACCGGTTCGGTGTGGCCGTGGACGGGCTGGATGCGCTCGACGCCGGCGCGTCCACCGGTGGCTTCACCGACTGCCTGCTCCAGCGGGGCGCGGCCCACGTGGTCGCCGTCGACGTGGGCTACGGCCAGCTCGACGCCCGCCTCCGGGCCGACCCGCGCGTGACCGTCCTCGAGCGCACGAACGTCCGTCACCTCGGCCTCGACGAGGTGGGCGGCCGGCGCGTGCCGGTGGTGGTGGCCGACCTGTCGTTCATCTCCCTGCGTACGGTGGCGCCCGCGCTGGTGGCGCTGACCGAGCCGGGCGGCCACCTCGTCGCCCTGGTGAAGCCTCAGTTCGAGGCCGGGGCGGCCGAAGCGGCCCGGGGCAGGGGCGTCGTCCGCGACCCCGACGTGTGGCGCCGGGTGTTGGAGGAGGTGACCGGCGCGTTCGCCGCGAGCGGCGCCCCGGTGGCCGGGCTGATGGTGTCGCCGCTGCGCGGAGCCGAGGGCAACGTGGAGTTCCTGGCCCACTTCGTCCCCGGAGCGGCCGAGGCGGAATCGAGCGTCGACATCCCCGCAACCGTGGCGGCCGTCGCCGCCGGGAGGTAGGAGTGGCCGCCGTCGCCATGGTGGTGCACCCCCTGCGTCCACGGGCGGCGGACATCGCGGTCGCGGCCGCGGCCTGGCTCACCGATCGGGGCCACGACGTCCGGATGCCCAAGGACGACGCCGACGCCGTCGGGCTGCCGGCGCTGGGCCGCGCCGACGAGGAGCTGGCCCACGGCCTCGACGTGGCCCTGGCTCTCGGCGGCGACGGCACCATCCTTCGGGCCGTCCGGCTCGTCTGCCAGCACGGTACGCCCATTCTCGGCGTCAACCTGGGCCGGCTGGGCTACCTGACCTCGGTCGAGCCCGACGACCTCATCCCGTCGCTGGAGCGGATCCTGGCCGGGTCGTACAGCATCGAGGACCGCATGATGGTGGCCGTCACCGTCGAGCGGCGGGACCGGGACACCGACCCCACCGGCGAGGAGAGCTGGTGGGCGCTGAACGACGCGGTGGTGGAGAAGCCCCAGAGCGGCCACACCATCCACGTGGCCGTGGCCATCAACGGCCGGTTCTGGACGACGTACGCGGCGGACGGGCTGATCGTCGCCACGCCCACAGGCTCCACCGCGTACGCCTTCTCCGCCCGCGGGCCGATCGTCTCCCCGCGGCTCAGTGCCCTGCAGATGACCCCCGTCTCGCCCCACATGCCCTTCGACCGGAGCCTGGTCGTCGACAGCGCCGAGGTCATCCGCATCGAGGTCACCGACGACCGGGCGGCCATGCTCCTCGTCGACGGCCGGGAAGTGGCCCTGCTGCAGGCCGGTGACGCCGTGAGTTGCACCGCCGCCCCCCGACCGGCCCGTTTCGTGACCTTCGACGGCCGTGACTTCTACGGCATCCTCAAGGCCAAGTTCGGGGTGGCCGACCGCTGATGCTCACCGAGCTCCACGTCCGCGATCTCGGGGTCATCGCCGAGCTGACCCTCGTCCTTCCCTCGGGCATGACCGCGCTGACGGGGGAGACCGGCGCGGGCAAGACCCTGCTGGTCGAGGCCATCGAGCTGCTGGTCGGAGGCCGGGCCGACCCCGTGCTGGTACGCCCGGGCGCCCAGGAGGCTCGGGTCGAGGGCCGGTTCACCACCGAAGACGGCGAAGAGGTGGTCCTGGCCCGGGCCGTTCCCCGGGAGGGCCGGTCCCGGGCCTACGTCGACGGCCGCCTGGCCACGGCCGCCGAGCTGGCCGACGCCGGCCGGGCGCTCGTCGACCTCCACGGCCAGCACAGCCACCAGTCGCTGCTGTCGACCGCGGCCCAGCGAGGGGCCCTCGACCGATTCGGGTCCGTCGACCTGGCGCCGCTGGAGGCGGCCCGGG
>JALYGL010000283.1 GCA_030777125.1 Actinomycetota bacterium | reverse complement strand
GCAGCGGCAACGCCTACAACATCGCCGGCGGCTGCGCCTACTCCCTGCTCGACATGCTGGCCATCCTCGGTGACATCCTCGACGTCGAGTGGCAGACCGACCACGGCGACCCCCGTCCCGGCGACGTCCGCCACACCCGCGCCGACATCTCCGCCGCTCGCGACGACCTGGGCCACGACCCCGAGGTCGACTTCGCCGACGGCCTCGCCCGCACCGTCGCCTGGTTCACCCATCGCTGAGGCCCCCGGGGCAGCCTCCGCTGCCAGGCGGCATGAGCGCAGGGAGCAGGCGCGGGCGGTCCTCGGTGGTGTCGTGGACCGCCACCTCGGTACCGGCGGCGCCGTCGACGTCGAGGGCATGCTGGTGACCAGCGACCTTTGCGGCCGGCGCCCTCGGCCGGAGCACTACGATGCCGCGGTGGGCTGGTGCCAAGGGGCAGGTCGCCGCCGCCCCCGGCGACGATGAGGGTGCCGGAACCGGAGGCGGGAACGGTCGATCTGCATCGGTCCGACGACCAGCGCCAGCTCGTGGTCACACCCCCACAGGCCGCCACCGGCGCCGACTCGACCGCTGAGCAGGTAGAGCCAGGCGCGTCGAGTGAGCCGGACCGCATGGTCAGGCTACTCCGGGAGATGGAGAGCTTGCTGGCCCGGGCGGTGGGACAGCTCGGCCCCCCCCACGTCGGCGCCACCATCGCCAACGAGCTGCGCCGCGAGCTGCGAGTGGTGGTCGACCAGATCGCCGAGCGCATCGCCCCTCTCGAAGGCCGGCTCGGCACGGTGGAGGTGGCGCTATCGAGCGTCGACACCGTGCGCAAGGGGCTCCACGAGCTGATCGCCAGAGCGACGGTCACCAGCCGACGGACGAGCGCCGAGGCCGACAGCATCGACGATCGTCCGGGCTCGGTCGAGCTGAGTCCCGCCCCCCGGGTTGCCGCGACGTCCCCTGTCGTCGACCCCGGGCTTGTCGAGGCAGGCGTGCAACGGGGGGAGGCGCTCGAGGGTCCACTCCGCGAGCTGGCGGCCACCGTCGTCGACAACGTCGCGGCGGCCCAGGCGCTCGCCCTTCGACTGACAGACGTCGAGGAGGCGGTCACCGACCTCACCGAGCTGCGCGACGGCCTGGCCGGGTTGACAGCAAGAGTGGCGGAGGAGGCCGAATCCCTCGACCGCCGGCTGGCGCCGATCGAGGCCGACATCGATCGGGCCGAGGCACTCCGGGGTGAACTGGCCGCTCTCGTCGCTCATTTCGACGAGCAGTCGTGGCACGTCGAGCAGCGGCTGGCGCTCCTCTATGAGCGGGTGGACGGGATCGGCGCCGAGCTGGGTCACCGGGGCAACGCCTCGGCCGACCAGCCCAACGTCCTCGATCACGGCTTGACAGAGGCGACGGGCGATATGGCCATCGACGTGGAGCGGCGCTTGGCTCTTGTCGACACGAGGATGGCCGCCCTGGAGCAACGCCTGGAGCGGGTCGAGCGGCTCACCGCCCAGATGGCGTCCGACCACGAGGGGTTCTCCGAGAAGCTCTCCGAGCAGGTGGGGTTGCTGAAGGGGCGGCTGACGCCGGTGGAGGAGGCTCTGGCCCGGGTCGACGGGCTCGGGGGCGAGGTCGACCGCCTGGCGGCGATGGCCGCCGCCGAGCAGAACAGCGTCGCGCAGCGGGTCAACCGTCAGCTCGAGGCCGTGCTCGAGCGGCTGCGCTTGGTCGAGGCGAACCTCCCCACCTTCGGGGACGTGCGTCAGGACCTCGAGCACACCGAGGCCGCCCAGCAGGAACCCGAGATCAGGGTGGAGCAGCGTCTAGACGGCTCCGCCGATACGAACGAGCCCGGCGGTCCGGACCCCGGAGAGAGCCCATAGCCGCTGGCGTGAGCCGCGCCGGCGGCGGCCAGTGGTCGCTCGCAAAGAGGAGAGTCTCCGTGACCACCAGGGGACGGAGCCGAACCAGCCTCGCCCATGTCGCTCGTTCACCTGCCGCGCTTGGCCTCGGAGGCGCCGACCTCGGCGTCGGCCTGCTCAGCGGGTTGGCAGCGCTGCCGGCTGTCGCCATCGCGCTGGGCGCCTACGCCACCGGACCGCGGTCGCGCTGATGCGCCGTCGAGGACGTCGACCCCGGGTGGAGCGCATCGACCCGTTCACGGTCGGCGAGCCGTGGAGGGGGCCGGTCAAAGGGGCGATGCAAGCGGCCGCCCGGTACCACCAGGTGGTTCAGTCGACCCCACCCGGGCCGGTGCGCGAGCGTCTGGTCGACATCGGCGCCAGCGTCGACCGGGGGATCGAGGAGTGCTGGCGGGTTGCCCAGCGCGGGGATGCCCTCGCCGGGGAGCTGTCCGCTCTCGACGGACCGGGGACCCAGAGGCACCTCGTCGAGGCGGGCGAAGCGTCCGACGACACCCTGGTGCAGTCACTGAGGTCCCGGCTGGCCTCTGCCGAGCGCCTGCAGGTGATGGTCGACCAGACCCGACGGCACCTGGTCGCGCTCGAAGCCCGCCTGCACGAGGCGGTCGCCACCGCCGTCGAGGTCTCCCAACTCCTCGGCGAGACGGGAGGTGGCGCTCACCTCGCCGCCGAGGTCGACGAGGTGGTGGACCAACTCGTGGCGCTGCGCTCGGCACTGGGCGAGACCGATGACTTCGGGCAATAGGCTCGCGGAATGCTGCAACTTGTGAAGCGAGCCTGGCGCTACGCCACCGCCGCCCTCAGCGGCAAGTTCGACGAGGTGGCCGACCCCAAGGTCCAGCTCGAGCAGGCCATCGCCGAGAGCCAGGACCAGCACCGCCGGCTCAAGGAGCA
>JALYGL010000282.1 GCA_030777125.1 Actinomycetota bacterium | reverse complement strand
GGCCGCCGCGGTCCCGGCTGCGCCGCTGCCGGTGGCGTCCGACGCCCCGTACTGCTACCAGTGCGGCATGGTCATGCAGCGGGCCGGCGCCTGCTTCGTGTGCTCCAGCTGCGGCACCACGAGCGGCTGCTCGTGATGGCCGACGGCGAACCGCCAGCGCCACCCAGCGCGCCACGTGGCCCGCAGATAGCGCCGGGAGGTGTCCAGGGAGGCGGGCGAGGCGCCTAACTCTCGGCCGTCTCTGGGCGTTCGATTTCGGGCTCGCGCCCTTGGCCCACCAGTCGGTTCCAGAGTTCGTAGTCGGTGTCTCGCTTGGACACGTAGCTGTTGTCGGCGCTGGCCTCCTGGCTGCCGATGGCCTTGAAGGGGCCCCTGGCCAGGTCGTTCAGGTCCACGTACGTGGCGCCCTGGTCGAGCTGAGCACCGACGGCCAGGATCGAGAGCCGGGCCAGCTCGTCGCTGCTGAGCATGTCCAAGTCGGCCGCCAGCTGCTTGTCGCCCGCCGCCGGAAGGCTCTCGTCGACGTGGCCACCGCCCGAGGTGGTCGTGGGGGCCAGGTCGGCCGAGAAGTCCTCCTCGGGTTCAGCGGCCTTGGGCCTGGTCGCCTCCTCGCGTTGGACGTCGTGAGTCTCGGCGTGGCGGCCTGCAGGGCCTCCCTGGTTGGAGAAAGGCTTGCGGGCGTCGCCCGGGCTTTGATCGTGCTGTCCTCGCCTCGGCATCTTGGTCTCCCGCTCTCTGTCCTGCCGTCCATCCTCACACGACCCACCGCGCTCCACGCCTACGGTCGGCCGAGCCGGCTCGCGAAGGCGCCGAGACTGACCCGCCGGGCACAGGAAATGCTCAAGTCCCCCGTCCGGGCTGCCGATACCAGCCTGCGACGCGTGGTCGCCTCCTATGCGCCGGACGGACGAAAGGGTGGACGCACCGCGAGCAGCTTCGAATACTCCGGGCACCCCCCACCGCCGACGTCGTCCTTCGCCATCGGGCGGGCGGGCGGGACCGTCATCGTCACCATCCAGGCTCCGATTGACTTCGACGACTGGGCGGGCATCGATGCCGTCCTGTGGGACCTGATCAACGACCAGGGCAACCTCGACGTCGTGCTCGACCTGTCCGGCGTCATCCACCTGGAGCGCGACGCCGCGTTCCTCATCGTCCATGCTGCCCGCCAGGCCCACGGCCACGGCGGACGCTTGCGTCTGGCCGACCGGGCCTGTCGCGACCGCTGGCCAGGTTGGAGCCAGTAGACGTACCGGGCCGGTCGCAGCAGCAGTTCCGCACTTCGGGACGGGTTGCGCGCCCGCACCTGACGGTGTCGGATCGTCGGCGTGAACGAGCTGCGCGTCGCCACCCTGAACGTGCGGAACACGGCCGACCGGTGGCGGCGGCGGTTGCCCCTGCTGGTCCGCCAGCTGGTCGAGCTCGACCCGCACGTCATGGGGCTGCAGGAGCTGCGGAGCACCCCCGACCAGGCAGCCACCATCCGGCGGGCGGCGGCGAGACGAACAGCCGGGCGTCTCCGCTACGAAGTGCACCGCACCTACAAGACCGGGCTGTGGGGCTTCTGGGAGGGGATCGGAACGTTCACGACGCTGCCGATCGTCGACCGGGGATCGCTTGCCGTGGGTGGCCAGTCCCGGGTGGCGCAGCGGGTGACGGTACGGCTGCCCGCCGGTGGCGTCGTCGAGGTCTACAACACCCATCTGGCCTCCGGGGACGAGGCCCTGCGCACCGCCCAGGCCGGGCGCATCCTGGAGTGGATGCGGGCGCAGCCGCCGGCGCCGCAGGTGCTGGTGGGCGACCTCAACGCCGGCCCGGGGTCGCCGCCGGTCGAGCTGCTGCGCGGCCACCTCCGGTCCGCCTACGCCGCTGTGCACGGCCGAGAGCCGTCGAGAACCGTCCCCACCCCCCTGCGGGCCGGCGCCACCGGCCCGGGGCACGTGCTCGACCACATCCTCGTGACGGAGCACCTGGAGGTGCACGACGCCCGGGTGGTCTTCGACCAGTCGGACCCCGACGATGAGCACCTGGCCGCGTCCGACCACTACGGGCTGGTGGCCACCGTGTCGGTCAGGCCCGGCGGTCGGCCAGCACGGCCATCGCCGCGTTCCGACCGTTGACCGCCATCACGCTGCCGCCCGGGTGGGTGGCGGCGCCGCACAGGTACAGGCCCTCGACCGGCGTGCGAGCGGAGAACCGCCGGTCCCACATCTGGTCGGGGAGGCACTCGCCCTGGAAGATGTGGCCGCCGGTGAGGCCGACGCGGGCCTCCACGTCGGGGGGCGCCAGGACCTGGCGGTGCTCCACCACCTCGACCACGTCGGGGGCGAAACGGGCGATCGACGCCAGGGCGGCGTCGGCGATCTCGTCCCGGCGCCGGTCCCAGTCGCCCTCGGCCAGCACCGGCGGCACGTACTGGGCGAACACGCTCATGGTGTGCCGGCCGGCGGGGGCCACGGACGGGTCGTACGCGGTGTGGAAGTACAGCTCGCACCAGTCCGGAGCGGCGACGCCGCCGCGGCTGGACAGGTAGGCGGCCTGGGTGGCGTCGATGCCGGCGCTCACCGTCACCATGGAGCGGTGGGGCCGGTCGTCGGGCCCGGCGGCGGTGAAGCGTGGCAGACGCGACAGGGCGCAGTTGAGCTTCAGCACCGGGCTCTGGATCCGCCACGACCCCACCCGGTCACGGAAGCCGGTCGGCACCGCCGTGGGGCCCTCGTCGCCTGCGTCGCACAGGCCGAGCGTGCGCACCGGGTCGGCATTGGAGAGCACCACCGGCGCCCGCACCAGGTCGCCGCCCCCCAGCCGGACCCCCACGCCGGGCACGATGGCGGCCACCTCGACGCCGGTGACGACGGTCGCACCCGAGGACCGGGCCGCGTCGGCGAGGGCCGCCGACACCCGCCCCATGCCGCCTTCCACGTAGCCCCACGCCCCGGGCCGGCCCTCCAACGTCCCCATGGTGTGCATGAGGTGGACGGCGGCGGTGCCGGGGTCCCGGGGGCCGGCCCACGTGCCGATGATGCCCTGCCCGTGCAGGGCCGTGCGCAGACGCTCGTCGTCCACGTGGGCCTCCACCACCTCGGCGATCGAGGCCCGGAACACCACGTCGACGGCCTCCCGGTCGTCGCCCAGGAGCTCCTCGATCTGAGCCCGGTCGGGCGAGTCGCCCAACCAGGTGTCGCGCTCCGGCGAGCGCAGAGCTCGCCGGATGCGGCCGAACAGGTCCTCGTAGGCCAGGTAGCCGTCCACATCGGCGGGGGCGACGGCGGCCAGCGCGGCGGCCGTGCGGTCACGGTCGTCCCACAGGGTGAGCGACGTGCCGTCGGCGAAGGGGCACCACAGGTGGGGGTCGACCAGGTGGACGCGCAAGCCCCGCCGGCGCAGGTCGAGCTCGTCGACCACCAGCGGGTGGAGCAACCCGACCAGGTAGGCACACGGGCTCACCGCGTACCGCGGGTCGATGAAGGGGTGCTCGACGGTGCACGCCCCGCCCACCTGGTGGCGGCGCTCGAGCACCGTGACCGACAGGCCGGCCCGGGCCAGGTAGGCGGCGGCGGTCAACCCGTTGTGGCCGCCGCCGACCACCACCACGTCAGGCGCCGCGGACCACCTCGAGCAGGAAGTCATCCGCGGCGGCGTTGAACTCGTCCGCCGCCTCCAGGTTCGACAGGTGGCCGGCTCTGGGCAGCACGACCAGCCGCGAACCGGGGATGCGCTCCTGCCAACCCCGGACCACGTCCGGCGGCGACGCGGCGTCGTGCTCGCCGACCAGGGCCAGGGTGGGCGCCTCGATGCCGGCCAGCTCGGCGGTGGCGTCGGGCCGGCCCTTCATGGCCTCCAGGCCGCCGATGTAGCCGGCGTCGGGGTTGGCCATCAGCCCCCGCACCTGGCCCACCAGCTCGGGCCGCGTCTCCCGGGTGTGCTCGCTCAGCAGCCCGGCCAGCAGCGTGTCGACCAGCGCCCCCGCGCCCTGGCGCGACACCACCTCCTGTTGGGACGTGCGCCGCTCGAGCACCTCGGCGGTGTCGGCCCCGGCCCGGGTGTCGGCCAGCACCAGCCCGGCCACCATCTCGGAATGGCGGCGGAGGAAGGCGAAGGCGACGTAGCCGCCCATGGAGAGACCGCCCAGGACCACCCGTTCGACGCCGAGGTGCTCGAGCAGGCCGGCGACCTGGGCCGCGTAGGTGTCCATCGTGTAGGCCGACCGGTCGTCGGGTGCGTCGGACCGGCCGAACCCCTGCAGGTCCGGGGCGATGACCCGGGTCCGGGCGGACAGGCACGCCAGCTGGGGTGCCCACATCTCGGCGTGCAGGGGGAAGGCGTGCAGCAGGACCACGGGCGGGTCGCCGGCTCCGACGTCGAGGTAGTGCAGGCGGGTCCCGGCGACGTCGGCGAACGGCACACGCCGACCTTACCGCCGCCTCGCCGGCCCTACCCTGGTCCGAATGCGTGCAGGAGTGGTCGTCCTCGTGGGCCTGCCGGGTGCGGGCAAGAGCGTGCTGGCAGCCGCCCTGGCCGCCCGGTTGCCGGGCGCCCGCGTCATCGACAAGGACCAGGTCCGCCACTCCCTGTTCAACCCGTGCGACTACAGCACGGCCGAGCGCGACGTGACCTACTCGGCCATGCTCGACGCCGCCCGCTACCACCTGGGCCGGGGCCGCCCGGTGATCTTCGACGGGCTCACCTTCTCGCGGCGCACCGAGGTGGCCGCGGCCGAGGCCGTGGCCCGGGAGGCGGGCGCCTTCTGCGCGGTGATCGTGTGCGACGTGCCCGTGGAGGTGGCCATCGCCCGCTGCGAGCAGGATGCGGCCGCGGGCGCACACCTGGCCGCCAACCGTGACGGCGACCTGGTCCGCCGGGTGGCGGCGGAGATGGACGAGCCCGCCGGCGCGTACCTCACCCTGGACATGACCGGAGAGGTGGAGCACCTGACCACCCAGGCCCTGAGCTACATCGAGGAGTGCGCCGGCTGACGCCCTCTCAGTCGGAGGTTTTCTTGGCCGCCTTCTTGGCCCCGCCCTTGACCGTCTTGCGGGCCTTCTTGGCCGCGGCCGCGGCCTTGCGGTCGGACTCGGCGGCGGCCCACTCCTTGGTGGTCTGGTCCTCCACGACCGCGTCGGCGGCCAGCTTCTGCACCGAGCGCACCCCGTTCATGCACGACGCCTTCGAGTTGTAGGTCTCGCTGGTGGCCACGACCTGGCCGTTGGTCGACAGCAAGCTGAAACGGAACTTGCCCGTCGACCCCTTCTTGATGACGTACTTACCCGGCAACCTGGCCTCCTGTCGTCGGCACCTCGTCCCAGCCGTGCGCGAAGCCCGGAGCATATCGACTGCCGCTTTTCCAACCGGGGATGCCGTTGCCGGTGCCGGTCACCCGTCCAGCACGGGACCGAGACCATCGGGCAGGGGCATGGTCCGGCCGTGGTCCCACTGCCTGGTGAAGGCCTCCTCGCCCAGCGCAGCCTTCGTCGTGGCGATGTCGCCGGCGACGACGGCCGCGTCGTGCGGAAGGAGAGGAGCGCCGGTCCGCCTGCGGACCGCCGACGCGGCGCCGAGGAGCGTCGCCGCCCGGCCGTGGCCGCCTCTGGCCACGGCGACGGCGGCCAGGCCCTCCAGCCATTCGGCGGTCGCCGCGCTGTCCCCGGCGTCGTCCCGGGACAGCGCGTCCCGGTAG
>JALYGL010000281.1 GCA_030777125.1 Actinomycetota bacterium | reverse complement strand
GGCTGGCGGGCGGGCGCGCCCGAGCGCCGGCCGCGGCGTCCGGTCACGGCCTGGGCCCGCTTGGCTCGGCGCTCCTGCAGCTCACGGTCGGGAAGCCGGCTCACGATCACGGTCACGTGGCACGTGCGCTTGCGGATGCGGGTGGCCCGCCCCCGCGCGCGCGGCCGCCAGCGCTTCAGCGTCGGCCCCTCGTCGGCGAAGCAGGCGGAGACGAACAGCTCCTCAGCGACCAGGTTGTGCGGGTCGCGCTCGGCGTTGGCCACCGCCGAGGCCAGCACCTTGCCCACCACGGTGGCCGCGTCGCGCTCGGAGAACCGGAGGATCTCCAGCGCCCGCTGGGCGTCGTGGCCGCGGATGAGGTCGAGCACCTCACGGACCTTGTACGGCGACACCCGCACGTAGCGGGCCAGGGCCCGCGCCGAGGGGGTCGGCGTGGCGATCGACACGGCCCTGGAGTTGGGGCGCCGCCGGAGGACGGGGTGCTCGTTGAGCTTGGGCCCGGGCACGGCTGCCTACCTCCTCCCCGCCCGCTCCTGGCCGGCGTGGAACCTGAAGGTGCGGGTGAGGGCGAACTCGCCCAGCTTGTGGCCGACCATCGACTCGGTCACGTACACGGGGACGTGCTTGCGGCCGTCGTGCACGGCGATGGTGTGGCCGACCATGTCGGGGATGACGGTGGAGCGGCGCGACCACGTCTTGATGACCCGCTTCTCGCCGCGCGAGTTGAGGTCGTCCACCTTGCGGAGGAGGTGATCGTCGACGAAGGGGCCCTTCTTCAGGCTGCGTGCCACGGATTACCTCCGGGCGCCGCGCGACCGGCGGCGACGGACGATGAGCTTCTGGGACGGCTTGTTCGTGTTGCGGGTTCGGCCCTCGGGCTGCCCCCAGGGTGAGACCGGATGCCGGCCACCGGACGACTTGCCCTCGCCTCCGCCCAAGGGGTGGTCGACCGGGTTCATGGCCACGCCGCGCGTCTGGGGGCGAACGCCCTTCCAGCGGGCCCTTCCGGCCTTGCCCAGCGACACCAGCTCGGCCTCGGCGTTGCCGACCTCGCCCACTGTGGCCCGGCAGTCGATCGGCACCCGGCGCATCTCCGTGCTCGGCAGCCGCAGGGTGGCGAAGTCGCCCTCCTTGGCCACCAGCTGGATGCTGGAGCCGGCGCCCCGGGCCATCTTGCCGCCGGCGCCGGGCTTGAGCTCCACGTTGTGGACGGTGGTGCCGACGGGGATGTAGCGCAGGGGCAGGGCGTTGCCCGGCCGGATGTCGGCCTTCTGGCCGCTCTCCAGGCGGTCGCCCACCTTGACCCGGGCCGGGGCCAGGATGTAGCGCTTCTCGCCGTCGAAGTAGTGCAGGAGGGCGATGTTGGCGTTGCGGTTCGGGTCGTGCTCGATGGCCGCCACCTTGGCCGGCACGCCGTCCTTGTTGCGCTTGAAGTCGATGACCCGGTACTGGCGCTTGTGGCCCCCACCGCGGTGACGGGCCGTACGCCGTCCGTACGCGTTCCGGCCGCCCGACTTGGGCAACGGCGCGACGAGGGACTTCTCCGGCGTCTCCTTGGTGACCTCGGAGAAGTCGGAGACGGTCTGGAACCGTCGGCCGGCGCTGGTGGGCTTTCGCTTGCGAAGGGGCATTGGTCTAACTCTCGAAGAGGTCGATGCGGCTGCCGGGTGCCAGGGTGACGATGGCCCGCTTGGTGTCGGGGCGCTTCCCGAAGGTGGGCGAGCGCCGGTTGCGCTTGCGCTTGCCCTTGCGGTTGAGGGTGTTCACCTTCACCACCCGGACGTTGAAGATGGTCTCCACCGCGTCGCGGACGTCGATCTTGGTGGCGCGGGGGTGGACGACGAACGTGTACACGTTGTCCTCCAGGAGCCCGTAGGACTTCTCGCTCACGACCGGCCGCAGGATCACGTCTCGGGCGTCGTTCACGGCGTCTCCTCCGGAGTGTCGATCTCATTGCCGGCCGGGACGTCCGGCGTGCCGGCTGCGTCGGACCCGGGCAGCGTGTCGCGCGTGAACACGATCCAGTCGTTGCACAGCACGTCGTAGGCGTTCAGCTCCGAGTCCAGCACCAGGTCGACCTTGGGCAGGTTCCGGAACGACTTGGTCACGTTGTCGTCGTCCCGCCGGACGACCACGAGGACCCTTCCGTCGAGCCCCAGCGCGGCCAGCGCGTCCCTCGCCTGGCGGGTGCCGGGCGACGCGAAGTTCCAGCCGTCCACGACCGCCACCCGGCCTTCGGCGGCCCGGTCGGAGAGGGCCGACCGCAGGGCCGCCTGCACCATCTTCTTCGGGGTGCGCTGGCGATAGTCGCGGGGCTTCGGGCCCAGGGCGACACCGCCGCCTCGCCAGTGCGGGGCCCGGATGGAGCCCTGCCGCGCCCGCCCGGAGCCCTTCTGCCGCCAGGGCTTCTTGCCGCCCCCGCGCACCTGGGCCCGGGTGAGCGTGCTCTGGGTGCCCGATCGGGCGGCGGCCAACTGGGCGGTGACCACCTGGTGCATCAGGAACACGTTGGGCGTGACGCCGAACACGGCGTCGTCCAGGGAGACCGAGTCGACCCGCTCGCCGGTCACGGATCTCACGTCGACGGCCGGCAACGCTACCTGCCCCCCTTGCCGTTCTTGACGGCGTCGCGGATGAGGACGAGCCCGCCACGAGGGCCGGGGACGGCGCCCCTGAGAAGGACGATCTCCCTGTCGGCGTCGGCCTGGACGACCTCCAGGTTGAGCGTCGTCACCTGCTGGTGACCCGTGCGCCCGGCCATCCTCGTGCCCTTGAACACCCGCGCCGGCGTGGCGCAGGCCCCGATGGCGCCGGGCGCCCGGTGGACCTTGTGAGCGCCGTGAGAGGAGCCCATCCCGCCGAAGTTGTGGCGCTTCATCACGCCCGTGAAGCCCTTGCCCTTGCTGACCGCGGTCACGTCGACCCGCTCGCCGGGGTTGAGCACGTCCGCCTTCAGCTCCTGGCCGACGGCGTAGCCGTTGGCGTCGTCGATCCGGAGCTCGACCAACCGCCGCCCGGGCTCGACCCCCGACTTGCTGAAGTGACCCAGCTCGGGCTTGTTCAGCTTCGACGGCCGCACCGCGCCGAAGGTCACCTGCAGGGCGCTGTACCCGTCGCTCTCGGGGGTCTTGACCTGCACCACGCGGCATGGCGCGACCTTCACGAGGGTCACAGGGACGGCACGGTTCTGGTCGTCCCAGATCTGGGTCATGCCGAC
>JALYGL010000280.1 GCA_030777125.1 Actinomycetota bacterium | reverse complement strand
CCCCCGCGCCCGGCGTCGGGGCCGGGCGGCCCGCCGCGTCCAGGGTCCGGCCCGGGCGGCCCTCCCGGCGCGCCAGCCGGATCTGGCGGTACCGGCGGCTGTGGTTCCTCCTCGGCCTGGTCACGCTGACGGGCCTGGCCGGGGCGGCCTGGGTCGTCGCCCAGGTCCCCCTGCCGCCGGAGACGCCCCAGGCGCAGACGAGCATCATCTACGACGCCACCGGGGCGGAGATGGCCACCCTGCACGGCACCGAGAACCGCTATCCGGTCAAGCTCGACCAGGTCCCACAGGTCCTCCAGCAGGCGGTGATCTCGGCGGAGGACCGCAAGTTCTTCACCCACGGGGGCATCGACCCGGTGGGCATCGCCCGGGCCACCTGGGCCGACATCCGGAGCAAGGGCGCCACCCAGGGTGGGTCCACCATCACCCAGCAGTACGTGAAGAACACCTACGTCGGCAAGGACCCGACGCTGTGGCGGAAGCTCAGGGAGGCGGCCATCGCCATCAAGCTCGAGCGCAAGCTCGACAAACGCCAGATCCTGGAGCGCTACCTCAACGCGGTGTACTTCGGGCGCGGCGCCTACGGCGTCCAGGCCGCGTCCCAGGCCTACTTCAAGAAGGACGTCGGCCAGCTCGACCTGAAAGAGGCCGCCTACCTGGCCGGCCTCATCCGTTTGCCCTCGAGCGCCGACGTGGCCGACGACCCTGGGCTGGCCACGGAGCTCCGGGGCTTCGTGCTCACGGCCATGGTCCGCGACCGGTTCATCACGCCCGAGCAGGCGGCCGAGGTGCAGAACGTGCCCCTCGAGCGCTACGTCGTCGCCCGCCCCCAGGCGGGCACCACCCTGACCCTGAGGGGAGCCGGTGCCGAGTTCTTCGTCGCCTACGTGCAGCGGGAGCTGGCCAACCTCTATCCCGAGGACCTGGTGCTGCGCGGCGGCCTACGGGTCTACACCAGCCTCGACCCCAACGTGCAACGCCAGGCCTGGGACGCGGTCTACGGCACCCTCGACGGTGCCGACGACCCCGCCGGCGCCCTCGTCTCCCTCGACAACGACGGCCGGGTGGTGGCCATGGTGGGCGGCCGGGACTTCTCGGCGTCGCAGGTCAACCTGGCCGTCGGTTCCGCCGGCGGCGGGGCCGGTCGCCAGGGCGGTTCCACGTTCAAGCCGTTCGTGCTGGCCCAGATCGTCAAGGAGGGCTACAGCCTCGAGTCGGCCTTCCCGGGGCCGGCGAAGATCGTCCTGCCCAAGGCCGACCGCGGCGAGGACTGGGAGGTGGAGAACTACGAGAACGCCTCCTACCCCACCATCAACCTGGTGGACGCCACGGCCGAGTCGGTGAACACGGTGTACGCCCAGCTGATCACCGCGCTGGGTCCGGACGGTCCCCGGAAGGTGGCGGAGATGGCCAACCAGCTGGGCATCAACAGCAGGCTCGACCCGCAGGTCTCCATCGCGCTCGGCACCCTCGACGTGTCCGTACTGGAGATGGCGGGCGCTTTCCACACGTTCGCCCGCGACGGCATGAAGGTCGCCCCCCGGGTGATCACCAGGGTCACCGCGGGCGACTCCGTCCTGATGGACGACAAGCCCAAGCCCGAGCGGGTGCTCGAACGGTCCCAGGCCGAGAAGGTGAACTACGCGCTGGAGCAGGTCGTGAAGCGGGGGTCGGGCACGGCCGCCCAGGTCCGGAACACCCGGGTGTGGGGCAAGACGGGCACCAGCGACAACAACACCGACGCCTGGTTCGTGGGCTACACCCGCAAGCTGACCACCGCGGTATGGATGGGCTATCCCGAGGGCGCTCGGGAGATGCGCAACGTCCAAGGGGTGCGGCTGGTGAACGGCGGGTCCCTGCCGGCGAAGATCTTCAAGCGGTTCATGGACAGGGCGGGTGTCAACAACGACGCCGACGAACGGGCCCCCATCCCCGACCTGGGCGGGCGGATCCTCGGCTCCTCCGTGCGCCCGTTGATCCCGCCGACCGAAGCGCTCCGCACCCCGACGGCCGGACCCACCGGCGCCCCCACATCGGCCCCGCCCACCACCCGTCGGGCCGGCGCGGCACCCGCCACCACCGCCGCGCCCAAGGCGACGCCCGAGACGACGGCTCCGCCGGCCGCGACCCCTGCCCCGGCCGAGCCTGACGGCCAGCAGAGCAGGACCAGGCGGACGAACACCACGTTCACCCTGCCGCCCGAGCTGGAAGGCGCAAACCGGCCACCCGGGTAGGATCGGGGTCACCGCCGGCAGCCACCGGGCGCCGGACGGGAGGAGAACGATCATGGTCCAGCACGTCACCGCGCCGGCCGTCCGGGCGCGGAAGGGTGGCCCACCGCTCGTCATGGTGACGGCCTACGACGCCCCGGGCGCCCGCATCGCCGACGAAGCCGGGGTCGACGTCATCCTGGTGGGCGACTCGGTGGCGATGGTCGTCCTCGGCTACGAAACCACGCTGCAGGTCACCGTGGCCGACATGGCCCACCACGTGGGCGCCGTGGCCCGCACGACCCCCCGGGCGCTGGTGGTGGTCGACATGCCGTGGCTCAGCTACCACCTGTCGCCCGCCGACTCGGTCGCCAACGCCGGGGCCCTCGTCCGGGCCGGCGCCTCGGCGGTGAAGCTGGAGGGCGGCCGCCGGCGGCTGCCGGCCATCCGGGCCGTCCTCGACGCCGAGATCCCGGTCATGGGCCACCTCGGGCTGACGCCCCAGTCGGTCCACGCGCTGGGGGGCTACCGCGTGCAGGGTCGCCAGGTCGGCACCGCCACCGCCCTGGTCGACGACGCCGTCGCCCTGGCCGACGCCGGGTGCTTCGCCCTGGTGCTGGAATGCGTGCCCGAGGAGGTCGCCCGGCTGGTCACGGCTGCGGTCGACGTCCCCACCATCGGCATCGGCGCCGGGCCCCACTGCGACGGCCAGGTCCTGGTGTTCCACGACCTGGTCGGGCTGGAGGACCGCATCGTCCCCCGCTTCGTCCGCCGGTACGCGTCCTTGAAGGCCGATGCGGTGGCCGCGGTGTCGAGCTTCGCGGCCGACGTCCGGGCCGGGCGCTTCCCCGCCGAGGCCGAGAGCTACCGGCTGCCGGAGGACACCGCCGCCGCCCTCTCGGGCGACGAGTCCGTGCCCCGCCCGGCCTGATGACGCCGGCGGGCCGCCGGGCGGTGAAGGTGGCGCTGTTCGTGCTGGTGGTGGCCGGTGGGGCCGTGTTCCTGTCCAGGGGCGCCGACCGACCGGCCGACCCCACGCTGTTGCCGGCGGCCGGTCGCACGCCGGTGGAGGGGTTCGGCGAGATCGGGTTCCGGATCGAGCGGGCAGGGCCCGAGCGGCCCCCTGAGCGGGAAGCAGGGCCCGAGCGGCCCCCTGAGCGGGAAGCAGGGGCCGCCGAGCCCGCGGCCGAACGCTGCGCCCTGCTGGCCCGGACCGACGAGCAGCGCGCCCGGGGGCTGATGCAACGCCGCGACCTGTCCGGCTACGACGGCATGCTGTTCGACTTCGCCGGCCCGACCACGGGCGCCTTCTGGATGAAGGACACGCCGCTGCCCCTGTCCATCGCCTGGTTCGACGCCTCCGGGAGGTTCGTGTCGGCCACCGACATGGAGCCGTGCCTCAACCAGTCGCAGTGCCGCTCGTACTCGGCCACCGGTCCCTACCGCTACGCCCTGGAGGTCCCGAAGGGCGGGTTGCGGGGTCTGGGGGTCGGTCCGGGCGCCCGGCTGGTCACCACGCCGGCCTGTCGCTGACTAGCCGGCCCGCCCCTCGAGTCGTTGCTGTCACACCCTCCTGGCATCCTGGGAACCGTGCTGGGCTACGCTGGCGAACTCGAGAACCCTGCTCCGGGGACGCACCCCGGGGCCCTGCGCGCACCGTCGCCAGGTCCGGAGGAGGCAATTCCCGCCCATGCGGCCCTACGAAGTCATGATCATCTTCGACCCGACGGTGGAGGAGGATGCCATCCGGGCGGAGCTCGACCGCTCCACCGAGCTCATTCGCTCGAGGGGCGGCAACCCGGGCAAGGTCGAGCGGTGGGGCCGACGCCGGCTGGCCTACGAGATCGCCAAGCACGCCGACGGCTACTACGTGCTCCTCGAGGCCAACGCCGAGCCCTCGGTCATGGCCGACCTCGATCGCACGCTGACCCTGGCCGACCCGGTGCTGCGCCACAAGGTCGTCCGAGTTCCCGAGAAGCCCATGATCCGTCCGACCCGGGGCTTCGCCTCGGGCGGCGACACCCCCATCACTTCCCCGCAGGCACCCGACCCCGATCTGGCGGCGTCAGCCGCGGACCAGCCGTCCTGATGGCGGCCGGCACGGACACAGTGCACACGGAGAGTGAGAGATGAACGGAAACAGCGTCACCCTGGTGGGAAACGTCACGCGCGACCCCGAGCTGCGGTTCACGGCCAGCGGCCAGGCCACGGCCACCTTCGGCCTGGCCGTCAACCGGGTCTGGAACGACCGGCAGACCAACGAGCGCAAGGAGGCGGTGTCGTTCTTCGACGTCGTGTGCTGGCGGGAGATGGCGGAGAACGCCAGCGAGTCCCTCCAGAAGGGAGCGCGGGTGGTCGTCACCGGCCGCCTCGAGCAGCGCTCGTGGGAGACGCCCGACGGTGACAAGCGGTCCAAGATCGAGGTGGTGGCCGACGAGGTCGGCCCCAGCCTGAGGTGGGCCACGGCCGAGGTGCGCAAGAACGACCGGCGCGGTCCCTCCGACGGTGCCCCGCAGATGGCGTCCGCCGCGCCGCGTCCTCAGCCGGCGGCCAACGCGGCCCCGGCCTACGACTACGGCGAGGAGCCCTTCTAGTGGCCGGCTCGGTCAAGGTGATCCTCCGGTCCGACGTGGCCAAGGTGGGCAAGAAGGGCGACGTGGTCGACGTCGCCCCCGGCTTCGCCCGCAACTTCCTCGTGGCCAAGGGCATGGCCATGCCGGCCTCCGATGGTGCCATCGCCCAGGCCGGGGCCATGCGTCGAGCCCGCGACGCCCGCGACGCCCGCGACCGAGAGGCCGCCGAGCAGATCGCCCGGGTGCTCGTCCCCAAGGTCGTGCGCATCACGGCCAAGGCCGGCACCGAGGGCCGTCTGTTCGGTTCGGTCACGGTGGCCGACGTCGTCGCCGCCGTCGAGGCCCAGTCCGACATCCGGCTCGACCGCCGGAAGATCCACCTGGTCGACCCCATCAAGACCCTGGGCGTCCATGAGGTGCCGGTGAAGCTCCACCCCGAGGTCGAGTTCCGGATCACGCTGGAGGTCGTCACCCAGACCAGGTAGCATCGAACACATGTTCGATGCAGGACGGCGGTGGCATGTGGACAACCCGGTGGTTCTCCACCGGGAAACCCACAGGTCTTCGCTCTAGCGGCCCACAGGCCGCAGGGGTCACGGTGAGGGCACACATGGCACAGTCGTTTGAGGACGCGCGCCGCCGGCGCCAGCAGCCGTCCGGTGCCGCCCGCATCCCACCCCACAACCTGGCCGCCGAGGAGTCCCTCCTGGGCGCCATGCTCCTCAGCCGCGACGCCATCGTGGCCGCCATCGAGGTCCAGCTCCACCCCGACGACTTCTACAAGCCGGCCCACGGCCACATCTACGACGCCATCACGTCGCTGTACGCCCAGGGCGAGCCCGCCGACCCGGTCACCGTGGCCGAGGAGCTGCGCCGGGCGGGGGTCCTCGACGGCATCGGCGGGGGAGCGGTGCTGCTCTCGCTCCAGGCCGGCACCCCGGCCATCGGCAATGCCACCCGCTACGCCCACATCGTCGAGGAGCACGCCCTGCTGCGGCGGCTCATCGGGGTGGCGGGCGACATCGCCGAGATCGGCTACGGGCTTCCCGACGACGTGCCTGCCGCCATCGACGAGGCCGAGGCCCTGGTGTTCGAGGTCGCCCAACGGCGGGTCACCGACAGCATGGCCCCCATCCGCGACTTGCTCGAGCGCCACCTCGACCACATCGAAGCGCTCTACGAGCGCAACCAGGACATCACCGGCGTCCCCACCGGCTTCGTCGACCTCGACAAGCAGCTGGCCGGGCTCCAACCCTCCAACCTGATCATCGTCGGGGCCAGGCCGGGCGCCGGCAAGACCTCGTTCGCGCTGGGCCTGGCCGCCCATGCCGCCCTGGAGGCTTCCGAGCCGGTGCTGCTGTTCTCCCTGGAGATGAGCCACCGGGAGCTCACCCAGCGGCTGTTGTGCTCCGAGGCCCGGGTCGACGCCACCCGCATGCGCAACGGACGGCTGCTCGAGGCCGACTGGCCCAAGATCAGCCACGCCGTGGGCCGGCTGGCCGAGGCTCAGATCTTCATCGACGACAACCCCCGCCTCACCGTCATGGAGATCCGGGCCAAGGCCCGGCGGCTCAAGAGCCGTGAGGGTCTGGGC
>JALYGL010000279.1 GCA_030777125.1 Actinomycetota bacterium | reverse complement strand
TGGCGATGCCGAGCCGCTGGTAGATCACCGCCCGGCGGGGGTCGTAGATGCGGGCCACCACGTTCGGGATCTCGAACGTCTCCCGGGCGATCCTGGCCGTCAACACGTTGGAGTTGTCGCCGTTGGTCACCGCGGCCAGCGCTCCGGCCTCCCGGACGCCGGCCTGCTCTAGGTGGTTGCGGTCGAAGCCGAACCCCAGGACGGCCTGGCCCCGGAACCCGACCGGGAGGCGCTGGAGGGCGTTGCGGTCCTTGTCGATGACGGCGACGCTGTGACCGCCCCTCTTGGCGGCGACGGCCAGCTCCGACCCCACCCGGCCGCAGCCGACGACGACGACGTGCACGCGCGTTATGGAACACCCATCGCCGGTAGAACACAATTCAGGCGCGGGGGTAGGTTGCGCGTGTGTACTCGGCCCTCAAGCGCCTCGTGGTCGGACGCCCTATCGCCACCAGCGAGGGCGAAGAGCGGCGACTGCCCAAGACGGTCGCGCTGCCCACCTTCTCCTCGGACGCCATCTCGTCCACCGCCTACGCCACCGAGGAGATCCTGTTCGTCCTGGCCCTGAGCGCCGGCTCCAGCCTGGCGCTGGGCCTCTCCCGCCTGGTGCCGATCTCGATCGTCGTGGCCGTGCTCATCGCCATCGTCGTGGCGTCGTACCGCCAGACGATCTTCGCCTATCCCAACGGCGGCGGGTCGTACCTCGTGAGCCGGGACAACCTGGGCAAGTACCCGTCGCTGGTGGCCGGGGCGTCGTTGCTCATCGACTACATCCTCACCGTCGCCGTGTCGATCTCGGCCGGCGTGGCCGCCATCATCTCGCTTCCCGCCTTCCGGGGCTGGGCCGACCACCGGGTGGGGATCGGCCTGATCCTGATCCTGATCATCACCCTGGCCAACCTCCGGGGACTGAAGGAGTCGGGGTCGCTGTTCGCCTTCCCGACCTACACCTACATCCTGAGCATCTCCGCCCTGGTCGGCTACGGGCTGTTACGGGAGTTCTTCGGCGCCGGCGTCGAGAACATCCCGCCGCCGGACCGGGAGCACTTCGAGGGCGCCCTGGCCGGCGGCTCGCTCCCGCTGCTCTTGCTCCTGCGGGGGTTCTCGTCCGGCGCCGTCGCCCTGACCGGCATCGAGGCCATCGCCGACGGGGTGCCCAACTTCCGTAAGCCGGAGGCCAAGAACGCGGCGACGACCCTCACCATCATGGGCGTCATCCTGGCCAGCTTGTTCGTCGGGGTGTCGGTGCTCGCTCACCACCTGGGTCCCTACCCGACCCACGACGAGACGGTGATCTCCCAGATGGGGCGAGCGGTGTACGGCGGGGGCCCCCTGTACGTGATCCTCCAGTTCGCCACCGCCGCCATCCTCACCCTGGCCGCCAACACCGCCTACGCCGACTTCCCGCGGCTGTCGTCGATCATCGCCCGCGACAGCTACCTGCCCCGCCAGTTCATGAACCAGGGCGACCGGCTGGTGTTCTCCAACGGCGTCGTCTTCCTGGCCGTGGCCGCCGGCGGCCTGCTCATCGCCTTCGGCGGCATCACCACCGCCCTGATCCCGCTCTACGCCGTCGGCGTGTTCACCTCGTTCACCCTGAGCCAGTCGGGCATGGTCAAGCGCCACCTGAACCTGCGGGAGCCGGGTTGGCGCAAGAACATCGTGGTCAACGCCGTGGGCGCCACGGCCACCTTCACCGTCCTTCTGATCGTCGCCGTATCCAAGTTCGCGGTCGGGGCGTGGCTGCCCATCGTGGTCATCCCCCTGGTCATCGCCCTGTTCACCGCCATCCGGCGCCATTACGACCGCGTCGCCGAGGCCCTGACCATCGAGCCGGCCGAGGCCCGGCCCATCGCCCTGAACCACACCGTCGTGGTGCTGGTCGGACGGGTGCACAAGGGCGTGCTCAAGGCCCTGGCCTACGCCCAGTCGCTCCGTCCCCAGCAGCTGGTCGCCCTCTACGTCTCCTACGACGAGGAGGACCAGGCCAGGATGGAGCGCCAGTGGCGGGAGTTCGGCATCGACGTGCCCCTCACCATCCAGTACTCGAAGTACCGAGACCTGGTGGAGCCGGTGATGGAGTACATCAACCAGCTGGACATGAAGTGGGACAACGACACTGTCACCGTGGTGATCCCCGAGTTCGTGGTTGGCAAGTGGTACGAGCAGGTGCTGCACAACCAGAGCGCCCTGTTCCTCAAGGGAAAGCTGCTGTTCCGGGAGAACACCGTGGTGACGTCCGTCCCCTACCACCTGGAGTCCCAGGAGGAGCACACCAACGACGCGGCGCAGGCCGAGCCGGAGGCAGAGCCGGAGGCCGAGCCGGCAGAGCCGGAGGCGACCAAGCGGTAGAGCTCGCTCCTTGACGTTTTGGGGAGTCGAAACTTAAATTGCAGACATCGAAACCATCGTCGCCGCCCTCTCCAAGTCCGAACGCGAGACGCTGAAATCCCTCTACCGGCTGTCGGGCAAGGGCTCCGACATCCACACCGGCGCCGTCGCCGACGCCCTCGGCGTCTCCCCCGGGAGCGCCACGGCCATCGTGAAGCGGCTGGCCGAACGGGGCCTGCTGAACCACCGGCTGTACCGCGGCGTGGAGCTGACGGCCGCGGGCCGGGCCGTCGCCGTGGGGACCATCCGCCGGCACCGCATCGTCGAGCGGTTCCTGTCCGACATGCTGGGCTACGCCTGGAACGAGGCCGACCGCCTGGCCGCGTCGTTCGAGAACGACCTGCCCCAGGAGGTGGAGGACCGCCTCTACGTGGCCCTCGACCGGCCCTCGACGTGCCCCCACGGCTTCCCCATCCCGGCGCCCGAGGTGGGCGAGATCCCGTCGCTGCCGCCGCTGTACGACCTCGAGCCGGGGGAGGTGGCGGTGGTGGCCGTGCCCGGGTCGACCGACCCCGACGTGGTCCAGTTCCTCGAGACCCTCGGGCTGCGCCCCGGGGTCCGGCTGGAGGTGCGGGAACGGCACCCGTTCGACGGTCCCATCGTGGTCCGCGTCGACGGGAAGGACCGAATGCTGGGCGAAAAGGTGGCCCACCAGATCTACGTACGTAAGGAGATTCCGGCGTGACCAATGTGTTCCTGGCCGCAGAAGGCGGTTGGCAGATCTTCACCCTCAAGGGAGGGGAGTTCGCCTGGCTGTTCTTCTCCGTGGCCAGCGCCCTGTTGGCGCTGGCCGTCGGCCTCACCCTGATGAAGGGGGTGCTGGCCGCCGACCAGGGCACGCCGAAGATGCGCGAGATCGCCCTGGCCATCCAGGAGGGGGCCATGGCCTACCTCAAGCGCCAGTTCCGCACCATCGGGTTCATCCTGATCCCACTGGCCGTCATCGTGTTCATCACCTCCACCGAGGTGCTCAAGCCCGACGACACGGCGGCCCTCTCGTTCGCCGAATCGGGCATCTTCCGCACCTTGGCCTTCCTCGGCGGCTGTCTCATGTCGGGGCTCACCGGCCTCATCGGCATGAGCCTGGCCGTGCGCGGCAACGTGCGCACGGCGGCGGCGGCGAGGTCCGGATCCCTGCCCGCGGCGCTCAAGGTGGCATTCCGCACCGGCGGCGTGGCGGGCATGTTCACCGTCGGCCTGGGCCTGCTCGGCGCCACCGTGATCATCCTCATCTTCCAGAACACCAGCTCGGCCATCCTGGTCGGGTTCGGGTTCGGTGGATCGCTCCTGGCCCTGTTCCTGCGGGTCGGTGGGGGCATCTTCACCAAGGCCGCCGACGTGGGCGCCGACCTGGTGGGCAAGGTCGAGGCCGGCATCCCGGAGGACGACCCTCGCAACCCGGCCACCATCGCCGACAACGTGGGCGACAACGTAGGCGACTGCGCGGGGATGGCCGCCGACCTGTTCGAGAGCTACGAGGTCACCCTGGTGGCGTCCATCATCCTCGGGGTGGCCGCCTTCGCCTCCATCGGCGAGAACCCCGCCCTCGGGCTGGTCTTCCCCGTGGTGGCCAGGGCCATCGGCGTGCTGGCCTCGATCGTGGGCGTCTACGCGGTGCGGGCCACGCCCAAGGACAAGACGGCCATGGCGCCGATCAACCGGGGGTTCCTCACCGCCGGCCTCCTCACCGTCATCGGCACGTTCCTCGTCGCCTACTTCTACGTCGGGAACCTCCGGGTGTTCTGGGCCGTGGTGATCGGCCTGGTCCTGGCCCAGGTCGCCAGCCGCCTCACCGAGTACTTCACGTCCACCGAGACGGCGCCGGTACGGGAGATCGCCGAGGCCGCCCGCACCGGCCCGGCCACCACCGTGCTGTCGGGCATCTCGTCCGGCCTGGAGAGCTCGGTGTGGGCCATCGTGGCCATCGCCGGTGCCCTGGCCGTGGCCATCGGTCTGGGGGAGGGCAACATCCAGTTCACCTTTTACCTGGTGGCCCTCACCGGCATGGGCATGCTGGCCACCACCGGCGTGGTGGTCTCCGAGGACACCTTCGGACCGGTGGCCGACAACGCCGCCGGCATCGCCGAGATGTCAGGCGAGTTCAGCGGTGAGGCCGAACGGATCATGGTCAGCCTCGACGCGGTGGGCAACACCACCAAGGCCGTCACCAAGGGGTTCGCCATCGGCTCCGCGGTGATCGCCGCGGTGGCCCTGTTCGCCAGCTTCATCGAGACCATCGGCGCCGAGCTGGGCATAGAGGAGACGGGCTCGGCCCTGTTCCAGAACCCGCTGACCCAGATCAACGTGGCCGACCCCAAGACGTTCATCGGCCTGCTCATCGGCGGGTCGGTGGCGTTCCTCTTCAGCTCCCTGGCCATCCGGGCCGTGGGCCGCACCGCCGCGGTGGTCGTGCAGGAGGTCCGCCGGCAGTTCGCCGACGGCAAGATCATGGCCGGCACCAAGCGGCCCGACTACGGCCCGGTGATCGACATCTGCACCGCCGCCTCGCTGCGGGAGCTGGCCACGCCGGCCCTGCTGGCCGTCCTGACCCCCGTCATCATCGGCTTCGGCATCAACTACCTGGCTTTGGGCGCCTTCCTGGCCGCGGTGATCCTCACCGGCCAGCTCATGGCCAACTTCCTCTCCAACGCCGGCGGGGCGTGGGACAACGCCAAGAAGTACATCGAGGACGGCAACGAGGGCGGCAAGGGCTCCGACGCCCACAAGGCGGCGGTCATCGGCGACACGGTCGGCGACCCCTTCAAGGACACCGCCGGGCCGGCCCTGAACCCGCTGATCAAGGTCATGAACCTGATCTCGCTGCTGATCCTGCCCGCGGTCATCAACCTGCAGGACAACGACGGTGCCCGCTACGCGGTCGCCATCGTCGCCCTGGTGGTCCTGATCGGTGCCATCGCCTTCTCGAAGCGCAAGGCCGCACCCATGGACGCCGGCGCGGAGACCGAGCAGTCGTTCGTCCTGCCCGACTCGACGGCCACCTAGCTCGTTCTTGGTCTGTCCGGGGCGGCGTAGGCGGGAGCCTGGCGCGTGCCGCACGGGTAGCGGCTTCCAGTTCGATGCTGTGCTGGGTGGCGCGCGCCGGCCGCTGGCCTACGCGGTGGAGGACACAGACCCCTCGGCCGAGCGCTACGTACGCCGGGTACGGCCTGAGCCGCATCAACCGCACCCGTCGTGGGTGGATGCGGGCTCCGGCGGTGGGCTAGTCCTTGGCGACCGGCTCGGTGACCGGCCCGGTGGCCTCCCGGGTGGCGTGCTCGGCCCGACGCATCTTCAGCACCTCACGGATGACCGGGACGAACGACACCGCCCCGATGACCAGGATGATCGGGAGAAGGAAGCGGTCGATGTCGTGGATCGACTCGCCCAGGGCGTAGCCCAGCGACGTCACCCCGACAGCCCACAGGAAGCCGCCGACCACGTTGTAGGTGACGAACTTGCGGTACTCCATCTGGCCGACGCCGGCCACCACCGGGGCGAAGGTGCGCACGATCGGGATGAACCGGGCCAGCACGATGGTGCGGGGGCCGTGCTCGGCGAAGTAGGCCTGGGCCCGTTCGACGTTCTTCTGGTGGAAGAAGCGCGAGTCGGGCCGGCGGAACAGGGCCGGACCGGCCCGGCGGCCGATGAGGAACCCGACCTGGTCGCCCGTCACCGCGGCGACGAAGCAGCCCACCAGGATGAGTGGCAAGTTCGAGAACCCCTGGGAAGCCAGCAGGCCGGCGGTGAACAGGAGGGAGTCGCCGGGGAGGAAGAACCCGAACAACAAGCCCGACTCGGCGAACACGATTGCGAACAGCCCGATCGTGCCGAACGCCTCGATGAGGGTCTCCGGATCCATCCCCGCACGCTAGTTGCCAAGGGGGCGCCTTGACACGGGCCCGGCGGCCTAGGGAATGTCGTAGGCAGTGGCCAAGCCTCTCGTCATCGTGGAGTCGCCCGCCAAGGCGCGGACCATCGCCCGGTTCCTGGGCTCCGACTACGTCGTCGAGTCGTCGGTGGGCCACATCCGCGACCTTCCCGGGAACGCGGCCGAGGTCCCGGCCGCCTACAAGGACGTCCCGTGGGGCCGCCTCGGGGTCGACACCGACAACGGCTTCAAGCCCCTCTACGTGGTCGGCCGCACCAAGAAACAGGTGGTCAGCAAGCTCAAGGCCGCCCTGAAGAACGCCAGCGAGCTCTATCTGGCCACCGACGAGGACCGCGAGGGCGAGTCCATCGCCTGGCACCTGTTGGAGGTCCTCTCCCCGCCCGCCCGGGTTCCGGTCAAGCGCATGGTGTTCCACGAGATCACCCCCCAGGCCATCCGCAACGCGGTCGAGCAGTCCCGCGACCTCGACCGCCGCCTGGTCGACGCCCAGGAGGCCCGCCGCATCCTCGACCGCCTGTACGGCTACGAGGTGTCGCCGGTGCTGTGGCGCAAGGTCCTGCCCAAGCTCTCGGCCGGCCGGGTCCAGAGCGTGGCCACCCGCATCCTGGTCGAACGGGAGCGGGCCCGCATGCGCTTCCGGCCCGCGTCCTACTCCGGGTTGGAGGGCACCTTCACATCTCCGCTCCACGCCGCTGGTCCGACCTCGAAGGACGGCGTCCGGTTCGGGGCCACTCTCGTCTCGCTCGACGGGACCCGGCTGGCCACCGGCAAGGACTTCGACGAGCAGGGGCGGCGCACGGCCTCGAACGTGGTGGTGCTCGACCACGACGGGGCCCGGGCCCTCGTCGAGCGCCTGGAGGCGGCCGAGTTCTCCGTCCGGTCGGTGGAGGAGAAGCCCTACAAGCGCACGCCGTACGCCCCCTTCATGACCTCCACCCTCCAGCAGGAGGCGGGCCGCAAGCTGCGGTTCTCCACCCAGCGGACGATGTCGGTGGCCCAGCGCCTGTACGAGAACGGGTACATCACCTACATGCGCACCGACAGCACCGCCCTGTCGGACACCGCCCTCAACGCGGCCCGGGCCCAGGCCGTCCAGCTCTACGGCCCCGACTACGTGCCGGCCCAGCCCCGCCGCTACGAGAAGAAGGTCAAGAACGCCCAGGAGGCCCACGAGGCCATCCGTCCGGCCGGTGACACGTTCCGCACGCCTGACCAGGTGGCCGGCGAGCTGGGCCCCGACGAAAGGGCCCTGTACGACCTGGTCTGGAAGCGCACCGTCGCATCCCAGATGGCCGACGTGCGGGGAAAGAGCGTGCAGGTCCGCCTGGGGGCGGTGTCGGCGGCCGGGGACGACGTCGAGTTCTCGGCCGGTGGCAAGGTCATCGAGTTCCCGGGGTTCCTCCGCGCCTACGTGGAGGGATCCGACGACCCCGACGCCCAGTTGGAGGACCGCGAGGTCCGCCTGCCGCCGCTGGCTGCGGGCGACCCGCTCGGCGTCGAGCGGTTGGAGGCCAAGGACCACACCACCCAGCCGCCGGCCCGCTTCACCGAGGCGTCGCTGGTGAAGGCTCTGGAGGAGATGGGCGTGGGCCGGCCGTCGACCTACGCGGCGATCATCGGGACCATCCAGGACAGGGGCTACGTGTGGAAGAAGGGCTCGGCCCTGGTACCCACGTTCACCGCCTTCGCCGTGGTCAGCCTGCTCGAGCGCTACTTCTCCGAGCTGGTCGACTACGCCTTCACCGCCCACATGGAGGACGACCTCGACAGCATCGCCCGGGGCCAGGAGGAGACCCTGCCCTGGCTCTCCCGCTTCTACTTCGGGAACGGCCGGGCCGGCCTGAAGCGGATGGTCGCCGAGCAGATGGAGCGGATCGACCCCCGAGAGGTCAACTCCATCCCCATCGGCACCGACGACCAGGGCCGCGACGTGGTGGTGCGGGTCGGCCGCTACGGGCCGTACGTGGCGCGCGACGGGGAGACGGCGGCCGTCCCCGACGACCTGGCGCCCGACGAGATCACCCTCGAGAAGGCCGAGGAGCTCCTGGCCAGCCCGTCCGGCGACCGGGTGCTCGGCGATGACCCGTCCACCGGGCTGCCGGTGATCGCCAAGGCGGGCCGGTTCGGGCCCTACGTCCAGCTCGGAGAGGTCGAGGCCGGCTCGAAGAAGAAGCCGCCGACGGCGTCGCTGTTCAAGGGCATGGCCCTGGAGACGGTCACGCTCGACGACGCCCTCCGGCTCCTGAGCCTGCCCCGAGTCCTGGGCGTCGACCCGGCCGACGGCCAGGAGGTGACGGCCCAGAACGGGCGCTACGGGCCGTACGTGAAGAAGGGCACCGAGAGCCGCAGCCTCGAAGACGAGGAGGCCCTGTTCACCGTCACCCTGGAGGAGGCCCTGGCCCTCCTGGCCCAGCCCAAGCCGCGGGGGCGGGCGGCGGCGGCCGCGCCGCTGCGTGAACTCGGCCCCGATCCGGTGAGCAACGCTCCGGTGGTGGTGAAGCAGGGACGGTTCGGGCCCTACGTCACCGACGGCACCACCAACGCATCGCTCCGCTCCGGTGACGACGTGGACTCGGTGACCATCGAGCGGGCCGCCACCCTGCTCCAGGACCGCCGCGACCGGGGGCCGGCGCCGGCCAAGAAGGCCCGCAAGCGCCGCTCCGCCTGACCGGCGGTCGGCCCGTAGCCTCGACCGGCCGGCGGCCCGTACCCTGAACCCTGTGGCCGAGCCGAGCCCCGCGCCTCAGGAGGAACCGGCCACCGCCCGGATGGACCACGTCGACGGGCCGGAGCGGCCGGAGCCGTCGGGGCCCAAGCTGCTCGGGTCGAGTTCCTTCTTCCGGCTGTGGATGGCCCAGCTGGTGTCCTCGCTGGGCGACTGGATCGGCCTGGTGGCGGTCCTGTCGATCACCGCCCGGGTGGGTGGCAGCTCGCCGGAGGCCGCCATCGCCCTGGTCATGAGCGCCCGCATGATCCCCGGGTTCTTCCTGGCGTCGGTGGGCGGCGTGCTGGTCGATCGCTGGAACCGCAAGAAGGTGATGGTGGCGTGCGACGTGGGCCGGGCCATGACGCTGGCCACCCTGCCGTTCGTGAAGTCGGTGTGGGGCCTGTTCCTCGTGTCGCTGGTGCTCGAGATCCTGACCCTGCTGTGGTCGCCGGCCAAGGACGCCTCGGTTCCCAACCTGGTCACCGCCGAGAAGCTGACCACGGCCAACTCCTTCGGCCTGGCCGCCGCCTACGGCACGTTCCCCATCGGCTCCGCCCTGTTCGCGTTCCTGGCCAAGATCTCGGAGTGGCTGGCCGACAACGCCGGCTTCCTCGACTTCCTCGAGCTCAACCGGGAGACGTTGGCCATCTACGTCGACGTCGTCACCTTCCTGACGTCGGCCCTCCTGATCTCCAGCCTGACCCTTCCCCGGGACAAGTCCCGCTCCCACGGCCGCATCCGCATCAAGAACGCCTTCACCGAGGTGAAGGAGGGCTGGAAGTTCATCGGCACGAACCCCGTCGTGCGGGCGGTGATGGTGGGGCTCGGCGTGGGGCTCATGGGCGCCGGGATGGTCGTCCCGCTCGGCCCGACCTTCTCCTCCGAGGTCCTCCGTGCCGGAGCCGCCGGCTTCGGCCTGTTCCTCACCGCGCTGGGGATGGGGGTCGCCGTCGGTGTGGTGGGGCTCACGGTCGTCCAGAGCCGCGTCGACCACGTCCGCCTCTTCCCGCTGGCAGTCGTGGGGGCGGGCGTGTCCATGATGGCGGCGGCGTCGAGCGCCAGCCTGGGGTTGACGATGACGTTCATCGCCCTCATGGGCATCTGTGCCGGCGCCGTGTACGTGCTCGGGTTCACCGTGCTCCAGGAGAACGTGGAGGACGAGTTCCGAGGGCGGATCTTCGCCACCCTCTACACCCTCTCCCGGTTGTGCCTGCTGGTGTCGCTGTCCTTGGGTCCGCTGCTGGCCAGCATCCTCGACCGCCTGTCCCGCCGGTTGTTCGACGGGGAGGTCGAGCTCCTCGGGGCCACGGTCAGCCTGCCCGGCGTGCGTCTCACCCTCTGGCTGGGCGCCGCCATCATCCTGGCCGCGGGAATCCTGGCCCTCCGCACCGAGAGCAAGGCGGAGGACCACGCATGACCGGCCCGGGAGGCCGGTCCATCGGCATTCGCTGGGCGACCCGAGGGACGAGGGTAGGCCAGTGACCGGCCGGCTCATCGCCTTCGAGGGCGGGGAGGGCACCGGCAAGTCAACCCAGGCCGCCCGCCTGGCCACCGACCTGGGCGCCGTTCTCACCCGCGAGCCCGGGGGAACGGAGGTCGGTCGCCGGATCCGCTCCATCGTGCTCGACCCCGGGATCGCCGACCTCGACGTCCGGGCCGAGGCCCTCCTGCTGCTGGCCGACCGGGCCCAGCACGTGGCCGAGGTGGTCCGTCCGGCCCTGGCCCGGGGGGCCGACGTCGTCACCGACCGCTTCGCCGGCTCCACCCTGGCCTACCAGGGCTGGGGCCGGGGGCTCGACGCCGGGGAGCTCGAACGGCTGTCATCGTGGGCCACGGACGGGCTCGAGCCCGACCTGGTCGTCCTCCTGGACGTGGCGCCGGACGTGGCCGCCGGCCGCCTCGACCACAGCCCGGACCGCATGGAGCTGGCCGGCCACGAGTTCCACCGGCGGGTGGCCGACGGCTACCGGGCCCTGGCTGCGGAATCGCCCTCGCGCTGGGTGGTGGTCGACGGGTCGCTCCTGGTCGACGAGGTCGCCGCCCGGGTGCGAGCCGCGGTCGACGCCCGGCTGGCCTCGACCCGGTGAGCGACGTCTTCGGAACGGTCTTCGGCCAGGACACGGCCGTGGCCCAGCTGCGGGCCGCGGCCCGCGCCCCCGTGCACGCCTACCTCCTGACCGGGCCGCCCGGCTCCGGGAAGCGGACGGCCGCCCGCGCCTTCGCCGCCGCCCTGCTCTGCCCGCGAGGCGGCTGCGGCGCCTGCGGCGTCTGTGCCCGGGCCCTGGCCGAGGCCCACCCCGATCTGATCGTCGTGGAGCGGGAGGGCGCCTCGATCAGTATCGGCCAGGCCCGAGAGATCCGCCGCCTGGCCCTGCGCACCCCGAACGAGGGACGGCGCAAGGTGCTCGTGCTGACCGACTTCCACCTGGTGCAGGACGCCGGGCCGGCCCTGCTCAAGGTCATCGAGGAGCCGCCGCCGAGCACCATCTTCGTGATTCTGGCCGCGCACGTCCCCCCGGAGCTGATCACCATCGCGTCCCGGTGCGTGCAGATCGGGTTCCGGGCGATCGACACCCACCTCCTGCTCCAGCTCCTCGTGGCCGACGGCATCGACCCGGTGGTCGCCGAGGAGGTGGCCAAGGCATCAGGGGGCCGCCTCGACCGGGCCCGCCTGCTCGCCTCCGACCCCGGCTTCGGCACCCGCCGGGAGGTGTGGCGCACCCTGCCGTTCCGGCTCGACGGCACGGGCGCCGCCGTGGCCGGTCTGGCCGCCGAGCTAGTCGAGCTGCTGGGCGACGCCGCTGTCGCGCCCCTCCAGGCC
>JALYGL010000278.1 GCA_030777125.1 Actinomycetota bacterium | reverse complement strand
AGCGTGGGTCGGGCCTTTCGCACCGTGCCCGATCGCACCCGCATCGCCGTCGAGGAGCGCGACCGGGGCTGTCGGGTGTCGGGGTGTGACCGAACCCGGTGGTTGCACGTCCACCACATCACCCACTGGGAGGACAGCGGCACCTCCGATACACCGAATCTGATCGCCCTGTTCCATAGGCATCATCGGCTGCACCATCTGGGCAAGCTCGGGATCACCGGTGATGCCGACGATGCGGATGGCATGGTGTTCAGCGACGAACGGGGTGGCGGCTCGACGCCTGCGGGTAACCCCGTGCCGCCCCGGGAGCCGGTCGAGCGGGCCACCGGCGGCTGGGAATTCCCGACGGCACCTGGACCCACCCCACCGGCGAGCATCTCCATCCCGAGTGGATCCACTTCCGGAAACCGCCCGCCGCTTGAAACGACGGCCGGCCGCGCCTCGCCACTCTCGCACCAGGCTGGTCTACGCGTCCCCCAGGGCCCGTAGCTCGGCCTTGACCTCCTTGCGCCGGGCCTCGAGCGCCTCGTAGCGCAGGCGAAGGGGAGACGGACCTTCCTCGGCGGGGCGCTCACGGCGTTCCAGGCGAAGGCGGAACAGGGCCTCGTCGCGCTCGGCGTCGATGCGCCCGAGCTCCGCCTCCAGCGCCCGCTTCCGGTCGTCGGCCTCCATCGTCGGGACAACTGTGTCACTCGGAAAGCTGCTCGGCGGGCTCGCCGCCCTCAGCAGGAGCTATGGCCGCGGCGCGGCCAGCCACTCCCCCACCACGCGGGCCTCGACCGCGGCGTGGTCGCGCAGGCCCCCCACGATGGCCCGTTCTACCGAGCCGCCCACGAACGGCACCGTCACCTTCAGGTCGGCCTCGATCACCCGGGTGGCGCCCTGGCCGTCGGCATCGGGCGCGACCGAGATCGTGCCCGCGCAGCGGAGCAGGTTGGCGTAGTGGTCGGGGACGATGCGGAAGGTGGTGGTGGACGTGCGCCGGTCGAGCTCCGACTCCTCCACCCACGTCAGCCGGTCGGGGTCGACCACCCTCGTGACCCCTCCCGACAGCCGGCCCGAAAACCGGTAGCGCACCCGCATGGCGACCACGTCACCGGCGTCGTCACGCTCGAGGAGTCGGGGGGAGCCGAGGTCGGACCGGGTGCCCAGGTGGGCGAGGAGGGCGGGGTCGACGAACGCTGCCGCTACCTCCGCCGGCGGCCGGTTGTAGCGCTGTTCGAGGCGGAATCTCAGGCCGGCTGGAGACGCAGGTGGAGGTCGTCGAGCCGGCGCACCAAGGCGTCGGCGTCGGTGCCGAACAGCCCGGCGATGGCCCGGATGTCGTCCTGGCGGATCGTCAGCACCCGGCCGTTGAAGTCCTGGCGCAGGACCTGGATGCTGGCCAGGTACTGGTGCACCATGGCCACCTCCGGGCCCAGGTCGGCCTGCTGGAACCGGGACAGGTCGAACGTGATCTTGCGGGGCCCGGGGACGACCGTGGGCTGGCCCTCACCCTCGGCGACGGGCGGCGGGGGCTCGGCGTCGCGGGGCAGCAGCTGGTCGACGGGCACGTTGTAGAAGCCGGCCAGCCGTTGGAGCCGGGGGACGGAGATGACCCGCTCGCCCCGCTCGTAGGCGCCCAGCACCGACGCCTTGAACTCCTGCCCGGAGGCGGCCTCCACCTCCTGCAGCGAGAGGCGCTTCTGCCGCCGGATGGCCCGAAGCCGCTGTCCTACGCGCCTGGCATACGTCAGAGCCGGGCCGGCCAGCTCGCTGTCGTCGCGCACAGCCACGTCCGTCCCCCTTCGACCGCCTGTGGCCCGAAAACATACAGGGCCGCGGACCGGGCGGCAATCTCGCAGCGTGAAGTTACGGTGACGGAACGCACTCAAGCACGCGGAGTGACAATGCCCGTCCGCAACGCGCACAGGAGGCCCCCGGCGAGCACGGCCGCCGTCTCGGCCCTGAGCACGTGAGGCCCCAGGGTGACCGCCGGCAGGCCGGTGCCGATCTCCTCGGGCGACCATCCGCCCTCGGGCCCGACCAGCACCACGGGGTGCCGGAGTGAGGGCGGGCCGCCGTCGGGCAGGGCCAGGCAGGCACCCGGGAGGGCGGCGACCGAGGCGAACGAGGTGAGGTCGTCGACCTCCGGCAGCCACGTCCGCCGGCACTGCATGGCCGCCTCGCGGGCTACCCGCCGGAGGCGCTCCACGTGGGCGGGGGCCCGGTCGGCGCTCCACCGCACCACCGAACGGGCCGCAGCCACGGGCACGATGCGGTCCACGCCGACCTCGGTGAGCTTCTGCACGGCCCACTCCGGGCGGTCGCCCTTGGTGGGGACGAAAGCCACGGTCACCGCCGGCGAGGGTCGCTCGGAGCGGGCCACCTCCCCGACCGGCTCCAGGACGGGCCCGAACGTGCACGGCCGCCACCCCCCGTGGCCGTCGGACACGGTGACCGGGTCACCGGGGCGCAGCCGCAGCACCCGCTCGAGGTGGTGACGGTCGCCGTCGCCCAGGACGGGCGCGGCCAGGTCGTCGACGAACACGTGGGCCTTGACGCCCACCGTCCTACTTGAACGCGGAGCGGACCCGGCCGAAGAAGCCGGTGTCGGCCGGGGCGACCTCCTCGCCGCGGGCCGAGGCGAGGAGGCGCAGCAGGTCCTCCTCCTCCTTGCCCACCGCGGTGGGAGTGTCGACCGCCACCTGCACCAGGAGGTCGCCCCGGCCGCGCCCGTTCACGTCGGGCACGCCCCGGCCCCGCAAGCGGAAGACGCGCCCCGACTGGGTGCCCTTGGGGATGACCAGGTCCTCGGTGCCGTCGAGGGTCTCGTAGCGGATGTGGGCTCCGAGGGCGGCCTGGGTCATGGGGACGTGGAGCACGTGGACCAGGTCGTTGCCCTGGCGCATGAAGTTCTCGTCGGGACGGACCCGGATGTGGACGTAGAGGTCGCCCGGCCGCCCGCCCCGGGGCCCGGCCGCCCCCCGGCCGGTGATCTTGAGGGTGCTGCCGTGGTCGACGCCGCCGGGCACCTCGACCGTATACGTGCGCTCCTCGGTACGCCGCCCGTCGCCGTGGCAGTCGGGGCAGGGCGACTGGACCTCCTGACCCAGGCCGCCGCAGCGGTTGCAGGGAGTGGAGGTGACCATCTGCCCGAGAATCGACTGGCGGACCCGCCGGACCTCGCCCGCGCCCCCGCACTGCGTGCACGTCACCGCGCTGGTGCCGGGGCGGGCGCCGCTGCCCTCGCAGGTGGAGCAGGGCACCGGGACGCGCAGCTTCACCTCCTGGGAGCTGCCGAACACCGCCTCCCTGAAGTCGATCTCGAGGGACACCTCCATGTCGGCGCCGCGGGGAGGCCCGGCCTGGCGGCGACCGCCACCGAACCCGCCGCCGCCCCCGCCGAAGAAGGTCTGGAACAGGTCGCCCAGGCCGCCGGAGCCGAACAGGTCCTCGAACCCGGCCCCGCCCGCTCCCTGGCGCACCGAGTCGGCGCCGAACTGGTCGTAGCGGCGGCGGCGTTCAGGGTCGCGCAGCGTCTCGTAGGCGACGGTGATGAGCTTGAACCGCTCCTCGGCGGCCGCGTCGCCCCCGTTGGCGTCCGGGTGCAGCTCACGGGCCCGTTGACGGTAGGCCTTCTTCAGCTCGTCGTCGGTGGCGGTGCGGGGCACGCCCAGGAGGGCATAGAAGTCCTGTTCCACGGGCTAGCTGTCGCTCAGGTGCCGACCCAGGCGCTGGCTGACCACGGCCACCGCGGCCATGGCCTCGGGGTAGTTCATGCGCGTGGGCCCGAGGACGCCGACCGTGCCGGCCTGGGCCCCCTCGATCTCGTAGGGGGCGACGATGATCGAGCACTCGGCGAGGGACTCCACCCCGTGCTCGACGCCGATGGCGACGCTCAGGCCCTCACTGCCCAGGGCCTGGCGCAGGAGCGACACGAGCACGTACTGCTGCTCGAGGATGGCCAGCACCTCGCGCACGGTGTCGACCGCGTCGAAGGTGGCCGCCATCTGCGAGGCCCCGCCGACGAACACCTGGGCCGCCTCCTGGCCGTGGGAGTCGGTGAGGGCCTGGCGGGCGGCGGCCACCAAGAGGTCGGTGGCGGCGTCGCCGCTGGGCGGGACGGGGGTGTCGTCGACGAGGGTCCGCCCGGTGACGTGGGCGGCCAGGTGGGCGCCGGCCGCGGCCACGCGGGCCTCGCCCAGGTGGGCGTCGAGCTCGAGGGTGGCCTTCTCGACCACGCCGTTGGAGAGGACGGCAACCACCAGGGCGGTGCGGGCGCCGAGGCTGACGACCTGCACGGACCGGATGGTGGCGTCCTCGTGGGGCGGGGCCACGACGAGGGCCGCGTACCGGGTGAGGTTCGACAGCAGCCGGCTGGTGTCGTGCAGGCGCTCCTCGAGCTGGCCGTGGGTCCGGGCGAAGAACTCCTGGACCTGCTGGCGCTGGCCGGGCCGCAGCGTGCCCGGCGCCGTCATGTGGTCGACGAAGAAGCGGTAGCCCTTGTCGGTGGGGATGCGCCCGGCGCTGGTGTGCGGATGGACGAGGTAGCCCTCGCGCTCGAGCACCGCCATCTCGTTGCGGACGGTGGCCGGCGACACGCCCAGGTTGCCCGAGCGCGCCACGTGGGCCGAGCCCACCGGTTGGGCGGTCTCGATGTACTCCTGCACCACCGCTCGCAGGATGGCGGCCTTGCGGTCGTCGAGCGCGTTGTCGTCGGCCATCTGGCCCTCGATGATACCGGGGACCCGCAGCGACGATGAGGGAGCGCAGGTGCGACGATGGGGCGTGCCCGGGACCAACGCCGAGTGGGCCGGCCGCGATGCGGCAGTGGTGTGGCACGGGTTCACCCGGATGGACTCGTTCGGCGCGGCCTCGCCGATCGTCGTCGAGCGGGCAGAAGGGCACGAGCTCGTCGACGTCGAAGGCCGCCGTTACCTCGACGCCATCTCGTCGCTGTGGGTCAACACCCTCGGCCACCGGGTCCCGGAGCTCGACCAGGCCGTGCGCGACCAGCTTGACCGGGTGGCCCACTCCACCATGCTCGGCCACGGCAACCGGGTGGTGGTCGAGCTGGCCGAGGCCCTCGCCGAGGTGGTCCCGGTCGACCGACCCCACTTCCTGTTCGCGTCCGACGGGGCGTCGGCGGTGGAACAGGCGCTGAAGCTGGCGGTGCAGTACTCGGGTCGCAGCCGGTTCCTCGCCTTCGGCGGCGCCTACCACGGCGACACCGTCGGGGCCCTCTCGTTGGGCGACGACACCATGTCGGTCGTGCGTGGCCCGAACGCGGCGGCCGGGACGGACGTGTTCGCGGCCCTGCGCTTCCCGGTGCTGCGGGCGCCCGGCTTCGACCACCCGACCTGCTTCCGGACCGCTGCCGACATGGTGCGGGCCTCGGCCGGCGACCTGGCCGCGGTGGTGGTGGAGCCGCTGGTCCAGGGGGCGGCCGGGATGCGCATGGCCCCGCCCGAGGGGTTCGCCCTGCTCGGGCGGGCGTGCACCGAGACCGGCGTCCTGCTCGTCCTCGACGAGGTGGCCACCGGCTTCGGCCGCACCGGGACCCTGTTCGCGGCCGAGCAGTGCGGCGTGCGCCCCGACCTGCTGTGCCTGGGCAAGGGGCTCACCGGGGGCTACCTGGCCATGTCCGCCACCGTGGCGTCGGGGCGGGTGTTCGACGCCCTGGCCGGCCAGACGTTCTTCCACGGCCACTCCTACGGCGGCAACGCCCTGGCCGCGGCCGTCGCCCTCCGGCACCTGCAGCTGGTGCAGCAGACCGGCGTGCTGGCCAACGTGGCCG
>JALYGL010000277.1 GCA_030777125.1 Actinomycetota bacterium | reverse complement strand
CAGGAAGCGGAGGCCATGGAGCGACGGGAGCACGAGTTGCTCGAGCGCTTCCACCGACGATGAGCTCCACCCAGGTCCTCATGCTCGTGGCGGTCGTCGGCCTCATCATGACGGCCGCCTTCCTGGCCATGGCCGAGACCAGCCTCACCCGGACCAGCCGGGTCAAGGCCATCAGCCTGGTGGAGGAGAAGCGGAGGGGTGCCAACGCCCTGCTCCACCTGGTCGAGCACCCCGAGCGGTTCCTCAACCCGGTGCTGCTGCTGGTGCTGCTGTGCCACCTGGTGGCCGCCACCCTGGTCGGGATCCTGTCCGAGGACCTGTTCGGGCCGTGGGGCGTGGTCGCGGCGGTGGCGTTCGAGGTGGTGGTGATCTTCGTGCTGGCCGAGGCCCTGCCCAAGACCTACGCCGTCCAGCACGCCGACCGGGCGTCGTTGCTGGTTGCCCCGATCGTGTCGCTCATCGTCCGCATCCCCGGCGTGCGCCTGCTGTCGAGCGCCCTGATCGGGCTCTCCAACGTGCTCATCCCCGGCCGGGGCCTGAAGAAGGGCCCGTTCGTGTCCGAGGAGGAGCTCCTGGCCATGGCCGACGTGGCCGTGGAGGAGGACGTCATCGAGCGGGAGGAGCGCCAGCTCATCCACTCCATCATCGAGTTCGGCGACACCGTCGTGCGCGAAGTGATGGTGCCCCGTCCCGACATGGTCGCGGTGGAGGCCCGGGCCAGCGTCAGCGACGCCATGGAGCTGGTCATGTCCGCCGGCTACAGCCGCATCCCCGTGTACGAACAGGGCATCGACGACATCGCCGGGATCCTCTACGCCAAGGACCTCATGAAGGCCGTCCGGGAGGGCCGGGCCGACGAGCAGGTGCGCGAGCTGAAGCGGCCGGCCCGGTTCGTGCCCGAGACCAAGCGGGTGGCCGAGCTGATGCCGGAGATGCAGAAGTCCAAGACCCACATGGCCATCGTGGTCGACGAGCACGGCGGCACCGCCGGCATCGTCACCCTGGAGGACCTGCTCGAGGAGCTGGTGGGCGAGATCGTCGACGAGTACGACGTGGAGGAGGCCCCGGTCGAGCCGCTCCCCGACGGCGGCGTGCGGGTGAGCGCCCGCATGCCGATCGACGAGCTCAACGAGCTGGTCGACGCCGAGTTCCCGGAGGGCGACTACGACACGGTCGGTGGCCTGGTCTACTTCCTCCTCGGCCATGTCCCGGCCGAGGGGGAGACCGTCGACCACAACGGCCACCGCCTGCACGCCGAGAAGGTGCAGGGTCGCCGGATCGGGCGGGTCCGCGTCTCCAAGCTTGCGCCCAGCGACGCCGAGTGAGGTCCGGGTTCGCCACCCTCGTGGGGCGGCCCAACGTGGGCAAGTCGACGCTGCTCAACGCCCTCCTGGGCACCAAGGTGACCATCGTGGCGCCCACCCCCCAGACCACGCGTACCGAGGTGCGGGGGGTCCTGAACCGGCCCGACGCCCAGGTCGTGTTCGTGGACACCCCCGGGATCCACAAGCCCCGCACGGTCATGGGGGAGCGGCTCAACGCCACCGCAGCGGAGGCCATGGAGGGCGTCGACGTGGCCTGCCTGGTCGTCGACGCGACCGCTCCGCTCGGGCGGGGCGACCGCTTCGTCGCCGGGAGACTGCCGCCGGACGCCATCTGCGTGGTGAACAAGGTCGACATCGCCGATCGGGCCCAGGTGCTGGCCCAGCTGACCAGGGCGGCCGAGCTCGACCTGTCGGAGTACTTCCCGGTGTCGGCGCGCACCGGCGAAGGCGTGGCCGAGCTGGCCGACGCCATCGTCGGGCGCCTGCCCGAGGGGCCGCGGTACTACCCCGACGACATGGTGAGCGACGTCCCGGAGGCGTTCTGGGTGGCCGAGCTGGTGCGGGAGCAGCTGCTGCACGTCCTGCGCGACGAGCTGCCCCATTCGGTGGCCTGCCAGGTGACGGAGTGGGAGTGGCCGAGGATCCGCTGCGAGATCCTGGTGGAGCGCGAGTCGCAGAAGGGCATCGTGATCGGCAAGGGCGGGTCCGTGCTGAAGGCGGTGGGCACGGCGGTGCGTGAGCAGCTCGACCCGGAGGTCTACCTCGAGCTGGCCGTGCGGGTGGACAAGGACTGGCAACGCCGTCCCAAGGCCCTCGACCGCCTCGGGTACTGACCGCCGATCAGTCCGGTGCCGGGCGGGCGCGCAGGCGCTTGGTCTCCGACCTCTTGCGCTTCTCGTCGAGCCGGGCCTGGCGCGCCGATCGCGACGGGCGGGTCGGGCGCCGAGGCGGTTCCACCCGCAGCGCATCGGCCAGGCGGGCCCGGAGGCGGGCCAGCGCCAGCTGGCGGTTGCGGGCCTGCGACCGCTCGTCGCTGGCCACGACCCGCACCGAAGGCCCGAGGCGCTCGAGCAGCCGCGCCCGCTGGCGAGGCCCGAGCGACGTCGAGCCGGCCACGTCGAAGCGCACCTCCACCCGCGTGTTGGCCGTGTTGGCGTGCTGGCCGCCTGGTCCTCCCGACGAGCTGAACCGCCATTCGAGCTCGTCGACCGGGATGCGGCACGTCCGGGTGACGATCAGGTGGCCGGGCTCCGTGGGGCCGTCCTCCATGGGCCGAACCGTACAGGCCTGGTACGATCGGGGCGCGCCTCGGGCGACCCCGAGACGCGTCCCTGTACCCCGCTATCGACGGACGACGAGCGAACCACGACGAATGCCTGACAAGACCGCCACCATCGGCGAGTACCGCAACCACGAGACCGACACGGGGTCCCCGGAGGTCCAGATCGCCCTCCTCACCGAGCGCATCAACCACCTCACCGCGCACCTCAAGGCGCACCACAAGGACCACCACGGTCGTCGCGGGCTGCTCATGCTCGTCGGTCGACGCCGACGCCTTCTCGACTACGTGAAGGCCAACGACGTCGAGCGGTACCGGGCCCTCATCGCCCGCCTCGGCCTCCGCCGGTAGCGACCGGGAAGCGGCCTCCACGGGCCGCTTCTTCCTTTAGAAGACCGAATTCGAAGACATCGACAGCGGCGCCCGCGTCAGCTGCCAGTCGCCGGCTCCTCGGGGTAACCGCCCGGGTGGCCGACAACTGGGAACTGGCCCGTGCCGCACGAAGGAGCGACACATGGCGGAACCCGTTTCCGTTTCCAGTCCCGTGTCCGGCACCGACAAGACCCTCACGTTCGAGGCCGGCAAGCTGGCCCAACTGGCCAACGGCGCCGTCACCGTCCGCATGGGCGACACCCTGGTGCTGGTCACGGCCACCGCCTCCAAGGGCGTCCGGGAGGGGGTCGACTTCTTCCCCCTCACCGTCGACGTCGAGGAGCGCATGTACGCGGCGGGCAAGATCCCCGGCTCGTTCTTCCGCCGGGAGGGGCGGGCCACCGACCAGGCCATCCTCACCTGCCGGCTCATCGACCGTCCCCTCCGCCCGTCGTTCCCCGACGGGTTCCGCAACGAGGTCCACGTGGTGGCCACCATCCTCGGCGCCGATCAGGAGAACCCGCACGACGTTCTGGCCATCAACGGGGCGTCGGCGGCGCTGATGCTGTCCGGCATCCCCTTCGACGGCCCCGTCGGGGCGGTCCGGGTGGCCTACACCAAGGGCGGCGAGTGGCTGCCCCACGCCACCTACCAGGAGGGCGACGAGTCGACCTTCGAGCTGGTCGTGGCCGGCCGGGCGCTCCCGACAGATTCTCAGGG
>JALYGL010000276.1 GCA_030777125.1 Actinomycetota bacterium | reverse complement strand
TCAACCGGGTGGCCACCCAGCACGGTGGCGTGTCCGTGTTCGCCGGCGTGGGCGAGCGCACCCGTGAGGGCAACGACCTGTGGCTGGAGATGCAGGAGACGGGCGTCATGGAGAAGGCGGCCCTCGTTTTCGGGCAGATGGACGAGCCGCCGGGCGTGCGTCTGCGGGTGGCCCTGTCCGCCCTGACCATGGCCGAGTACTTCCGCGACGAAGCCAACCAGGACGTGCTGCTGTTCGTCGACAACATCTTCCGCTTCGTGCAGGCCGGCTCCGAGGTGTCCACCCTGCTCGGCCGCATGCCCTCGGCCGTGGGCTACCAGCCCACCCTGGCCGACGAGATGGGCGAGCTGCAGGAGCGCATCACGTCGACCAAGGGCCGGTCGATCACCTCGGTGCAGGCCGTGTACGTGCCCGCCGACGACTACACCGACCCGGCCCCGTTCACCACCTTCACCCACCTCGACGCAACTACGGAGCTTTCCCGCGACATCGCCTCGCTGGGGATCTACCCGGCCGTCGACCCCCTGGCGTCCACGTCCCGGATCCTCGCCCCCGAGGTGGTGGGGGACCGTCACTACAAGGTGGCCCGCCGGGTGCAGGAGGTCCTGCAGCGCTACACCGAGCTGCAGGACATCATCGCCATCCTGGGTCTGGACGAGCTGGCGGAGGAGGACAAGCTCACCGTCCAGCGGGCCCGCAAGGTGCAGAAGTTCCTGTCCCAGCCGTTCTTCGTGGCCGAGCAGTTCACCGGCGTCAAGGGCATCAACGTGCCCATCGAGGAGACGATCGAGTCGTTCGAGAAGCTGGTCAGCGGCGAGCTCGACGACGTGCCCGAGCAGGCGTTCTTCAACGTGGGCGGCGCCGACAGCGCCCTGGAGAAGGCCAAGGGCCTCTCCAAGGAGGAGAAGGAGGAGGAGGCCGCCTAGTGCCCCTCCAGGTGGAGCTGGTGTCGCCCGAGCGCATCCTGTACTCGGGCGAGGCCGACATGGTGGTGTGCCGCACGGTGAGCGGGGGCGAGATCGCCTTCCTCGCCGGCCACGCCCCCTTCGTCGGCGCCCTCGACATCGGCGCGGTCCGGGTCAAGACGAGCGACGGCGTCGAGGAGGCGGCCGTGCACGGGGGCTTCGTCGAGGTCCGCGACGACCAGGTGTCCGTCCTCTCCGACGTGGCCGAGCTGGCCAGCCAGATCGACGTCGAGCGGGCCCGGAGGGCCAAGGAGGCGGCCGAGCGCAAAGAGAAGGACATGGACGACGCCGACGCCGAGGCCGCCCTCCGCCGGGCCACCGTCCGCCTCGAGGTGGCCGAGAAGCGCTAGCTGCGGCTTCGCGGTTCTTTCCCGCCGCGGCGCGGCTGTGGGCCCTCCGCGGGATCGACGACGCACCCGTGGAGATCTCGCTGTCCCGCCGCCACGGCCCTCGGTTGGCAGGCGTGGTTGTGCACCACACCGACCGGTGGGATCCCGTCGACGTCAGCCGGCGGCGGCGGATCCCCGTCACCGCACCGGCCCGCACCCTTCTCGACCTGGCCGCCGTGGTCGACGTCGACACGCTCGAGGCGGCTCCGGAGGACGCCGTCCTCCGGGGCCTGGCCCCGTTCCCGTTGCTCCGACGCACGCTCGACCGCCTGGGCCGAAGCGGGCGCAGGGGGGCCGCCCCACTACGTGGCCTGCTCGACTCCCGCGACGCGGCGACGGCGCCCACCGAGAGTGTGTTGGAGGACGCCGTCGTGCGGCTGCTCCACCGCGGCGGCCTGCCCGAGCCCGTCCGCCAGCACCGCGTCGGCGCACTACGCGTCGACCTGGCCTACCCGCAGATCAGGCTGGCCATGGAGGCCGACAGCCGGCTGTGGCCCGCCGGCCGGGGCGACGTGCAGCGCGACAGCTCGAAGCAGAACGCGCTCGTGGCGCGGGGCTGGCACGTGCTCCGGTTCACCTGGTTCGACGTCAGGAGCCGCCCCGGGTGCGTAGCGGCCACGGTCGGCTCACTGCTCTCCTCGGTCGCCTGAGGATGCCCCGCGTGCGGCTGGGCGTGGCCCTCCTCGTCCCACCGCCGTTCGACCGCGAGGTGGACGCCCTCCGCCGGGCGGTCGGCGACGGCTCCCTCGGACGGGTGCCCGCCCACCTCACGCTGGTGCCGCCGGTGAACGTCCGCACCGACCGGCTCGACGACGCCGTCGGCGTGCTGCGCCGGGCGGCGGCGGCCACCCGGCCCTTCACCGTCACCCTGGGCGCGCCGGCCACGTTCCTGCCCGACACACCGGTCCTCTACCTGCCGGTGGACGGCGGCGCGGACGCCGTCCACGCCGTGCGCGACCTCGTGTTCCGCGACCCGCTGGCTCGGGCGTTGACGTGGCCGTTCGTCCCCCACGTGACCGTCGCCGAAGAGTCGTCGCCGGAGCGCATCGACGCGGCCCGGACGGCCCTGGCCGGCTACTCGGTCGAGGTCACGTTCGACCGCGTGCACCTCCTGCAGGAGGACCCGGGACGGGTGTGGGGCCCCATCGCCGACGCCGTGTTCGCCGCCCCGGCGGTGATCGGCAGGGGCGGCCTGCCGGTGGAGCTGACGCGCAGCGTCCGACCCGATCCGGGCGCCCTGGCCGCGGTCACCGGTGACGGCGGACCGGAGGACGTCACCATCACCGCCCGGCGGGACGACCAGGTCGTCGGGATACTCGAGGGACGGGCCGAGGCGGGTGTCGCCGAACTGCTGCACGTGGTGGTCGCCGCCCCGCACCGCCGAACGGGCGTCGGGTCGCACCTGGTGGCTGCCTTCGAGTCGTGGGCGTCGGAGCGCGACTGCCGCGGCCTCCTCGCCCGGGTGCCGGTCGAGAGCCCGGCCGAGGACCTGCTCAGAGGCCGGGGATGGGCCGACGACAGCGCCAGCAGGTGCCTCTGGAGACGGTGCTAGTCGAACTCGATGGCCGAGAACTCGCGCAGCTTCACCAGGGAGTGGCGGGCGCTGATGCTGCGGACGGTGCCCGACTTCGAGCGCATCACGAGCGACTGGGTGGATGCGCCCCGGCCGTCGTAGCGCACTCCCCGCAGCAACTCGCCGTCGGTGACGCCCGTGGCCGAGAAGAAGCAGTTGTCGCCGGCCACCAGGTCGTCGGTCTGCAGGACGCGGTCCGGGTCGATCCCGGCGTCGACGATGTTCTGGCGCTCCTGGTCGGTGGTCGGCGCCAGCTGCGCCTGGATCTCGCCGCCCATGCACTTGAGGGCGGCAGCGGTGATGACGCCCTCGGGGGTGCCCCCGATGCCGAACAGGATGTCGGCGCCGGCGTCAGGCCATCCGGTGGAGATGCCGCCAGCCACGTCGCCGTCCTGGATCAGGCGGATACGGGCCCCCGCCTTGCGGATCTCGGTGATCAGGTCGTCGTGGCGCGGCCGCTGCAGCACCACTGCGGTGACGTCGCGCACGGTCCGGCCGAGGGCCTTGGCCACCGCCTGGAGGTTGTCGGTGACCGAGCGGGTGATGTCGATGGAGCCGGCGGCGGCGGGGCCGACGGCGATCTTGTTCATGTAGAAGCAGGGACCGGGGTCGAACATGGTGCCGCGGGAGCTCACCGCGATCACGGCCAGGGCGTTGCCGCGGCCCAGCGCGCAGAGGGTGGTTCCCTCGAGGGGGTCGACGGCGATGTCGGTCTCCGGCTGCGAGCCGTCGCCGACCCGCTCGCCGTTGTAGAGCATCGGGGCCTCGTCCTTCTCGCCCTCGCCGATGACGACCAGCCCGTCCATGGAGACGGTGCTCAACACCACCCGCATGGCCTCCACGGCGGCGCCGTCGGCCGACTCCTTCTCGCCCCGGCCCATCCACCGGGCGGACGCGAGGGCCGCCGCTTCGGTGACCCGGACCAGCTCCATGGCCAGGTTGCGGTCGGGTGCCTGCCTTCCTTCAGCGCTCATGCGGGCACGTTAGCTCTACGCTCCCTGTCCATGACGGCCTCGGGCTCACGGATCAGGGGATGAACGCGTGCTGCCCCTACTGCGGGGCCGAGTACCTGTTGTCAGAGGCCAGGTGCTGGGACTGCAAGCTGTCGCTCGTTGAACCTCCGGCGCCGACCCTGGGGCTCGACGACCCCACCGACGAGGCCGGCTACGAGCTTGACGACTGGCCGGCGTCGGCCCGCAGCAAGCTCACCGCGTCGCTGTCCGACCGCGGGATCGCGGCCCGTTGGGAGCCGGGGCTCATCCTCGTCGTCCGGGAGGCCGACGGCGACGCCGTCGACGACCTGCTCGACGAGCTCGACGACGAGGAGTTTCCCGACGACGACGGCGACGGCGACGAGGACGACGGGTCCGAGGCCGCCCACGAAGCCATGGGAGACCTGTTCGTCGTCGCCGACCGTCTCATGCACGAGCCCTGGGACGAGGGGATCGGTGCCGAGCTGGCGGAGGTGTCCGACCGCGTCGCCGCCAGCCCGCCACCGTTCGGCATCGACCCGGTGGCGTGGGCCCAGATCCAGGAGCTGGCCGGGATCGTCGTCGCCGACCTCGACGCCGGCGCCACCGACGACGTGGTCGTGACCGATGCCAGAACGTTGCGCGATGTGCTCAGACGCTACGTCTGACGGCCCCGTATACCGTTCGAACTAGATGCTGCTGGCCGAGCTGGAGATCCGTCATTCGCGCGCTGTCGCCCCGACTCGGCGCGTGGCCGTCGGCGAGCACTGGCTGCCCACCGACCCCGCCCCCGGCTTCGGCGGCATCCTGCTCGGTGGGATCGTGGCCGCCCATCTGCCCGACGTCGACCTCGACCTCCGGGACGAGTTCGCGGCCCTCGCCGACGACCTGGAGGCGGGCCGGCGGATCGCCCAGCCCCGGCTGCGTCACCGGTTCCAGACCGACGTGGTCGGGCTCGACCGGACCCGGCACAAGCTGGTCGGGTCCGGCGGCCAGGCCGTCGCCTTCGAGATCGACGGCGACGGGCGACCCGTCCCCCAACTGCTCGGTGCGCTCTACGCCGCCGGCGGCCTTCACGCCACCGCACGCCCGTCGGTGTTCGTGGCCATCCGCAAGGCGGCCCGGTGGATGGGAGGCACCGACGCCAGCCTGATCGCCTATCTGTCCGATCCGACCAGTGGCCCCCCGGTGTCGTGGCGGCGGTTTCCCACCGACGAGCGGTGGGCGCTGCAGGTCCTCGGGTTCGGGCCAGAGAGCGAGCCCGAGCGGGAGGAGGTGCAGCGGCGGTTCCGGACACTCGTGCGCGAGGCCCATCCCGACCACGGGGCCGAGAACGAGGGCGCCGGCCAACGCATCCTCGAGCTGACCGAAGCCCGCCGCATCCTCCTGCCATGACTCTCGACGTGGCCCTGGTGCTCGCCCCCGGCGCCGGCGGCGCTCCCGACCACCCCACCCTCGTGGCCATCGCCGAGGCGATGGCGCCCGTGCCCGTCGACCGCGTGCGGTTGCCCGGCAACGCGCCGGCCGCGGTGAAGGCGGTGATGACGGCGGCGGACGCCCTGTGCCGGCGCACGGGCGTGGCCCCCGACCGGCTGGTGCTCGGCGGCCGCTCGTTCGGCGGGCGCATGTGCTCGATGGCGGTGGCCGACGGGCTCCCCGCGCTCGGGCTGGCGCTGGTCAGCTATCCCCTCCATCCGCCGGGCCGGCCGACCCAGCTCCGCACCGAGCACTTCCCCGAACTCACGGTGCGGTGCCTGTTCGTGTCCGGCAGGGGGGACCCGTTCGCCCGGGTCGACGAGCTGGAGTCGGCCACCGCCGCCATCCCAGCACCCGTCACCCACGTCTGGGTGACCGGCGGCCACGCCCTGCGGGGTCAGGACGCGGTGGTCGCCTCCGTGGTCAAGAAGTGGGTGGCGGAGCTGGTGGGGCCCGGTCCTCGGGGTTGATCTCCTCGAGCTCCCGGCCCGCCGTCTCGGGGTAGGCCAGCAGCACCAGCACGGCCAGGAGGATCGGTCCCGCGGCCAGCATGGTCATGGCCGGCCCGATGGTGCCGTAGCGGTCGGCCAGTCGACCGGCCAGCACCAGTCCGCCGGCGCTGCCGACGAGCCCGCTCACCGCGATGGCGCCGTTGGCCCGGCCCCGCAGCCCGGTCGGGAACAGCTCCGGCCCGTAGACGCCCAGGGCGGGGATGGAGGCGGCGGACACGACGTTGCCGACCAGCGCCCACGCCCACACCGCCCATCCACCGGAATGGAAGAACGCCACCGTGCACAGGGTGCCGCCGATGAGCGAGACCGCTCCGATCACCCGGCGGCCGCGGACGTCGGCCATGCGTCCGCCCACCACGATCCCGATGGCGGCCGGCGTGCCGACCGTCACCGAGAAGAGGCCGATGCGGCCACCACTGAACCCCCGCTCGGACCGGAGGAATCGGTTGCCGAACTGCGACTGCGGCGCCACGAACAGGTTGACGAGGAGGCCCGAAGCGGCCAGTAGGAGCAGCCGTCCTCCATGGCCGGCGACCTCGACGGTGGCATGGGGGGCGACGAACCGCCGGCTCTCGGGCAGGCGTCGCCGCACGCTGGTGATCGCCGGGAGGGCCAGCACGGGGATGACATAGAGGAGCCGCCACCCCTCGGGGCCGAGGTCGGCCAGGCGAAGCGACAGCACGCACACGCCGGCGCCCAGGCCGCCGGCCATGGAGACCAGGCTGACGGCGTAGGCCCTCGAGCCGGCGGGCATCTCTTCGGCGGTGATGATCGTCACCAGGATGAGCAGGGCGGTGGCGAACCCGCGTGCCAGCATCTGGCTGGCGGTGAGCCACCACAGCGACGGAGCCACCGCTCCGCCCACCGCGGTGAGGCAGCCGGCCACGGCCGCGAACAGGACGACCTGGCGCCGGCCTCGCCGGTCGGCGGCGGCCACCACGAGCAACGCCACCAGTCCCCCCACCCGGACCAGCCCGCCGGCCAGCCCCTGGGCGCTGTCCCCGGCGCCGAACTCCTCGCCGGCGAAAGGCACCGTCTGGGTGAACAGGGTGTTCAGGTAGCCGAAGGCGACGGCCAGCAGCGCCACCGTCCCGAGCACGTTGGCGCCCCGGGCGTCGAGGCGTGCGGGAGGCGCCCACCACGGAGCCCGCTCGGTGGCCGGGCGGGCAAGGGCGCGCTTGAGCGGGAGAACGAACAGCCAGCCGAAGTAGGGGACGGCCACCCGGAAGTCGACGGTCTGGGTGACATGTGCCCCGCCATCGGCGTCCCGCTCCACCTCCACCGTGCGGCGGTAGTCGTGCACCGGGCCCTCGACCGCCTCGAACCGCCCGTCGGCCACCACGGCCTCGAGCACCAGGTCGGTGCGGGGCCGCAGGATGGTCTCGAGCTGGTCCCGGTCGACGGTCCTGCGGGCGACGACTCGGGTCACGGCGGAGGGCAGCCTACCGGCGGGACGGGGAATGACTCCGGCGCGGTTGTAGCATGGTGGGCACCATGAGAGACCAGCTGATCGAGACCATCGAGGCCATCCGCCCGGCGTTGCAGGCCGACGGCGGCGACATCTCCTTCGTCGGCGTCGACGAGGAGACCGGCGTGGTCGACGTCGAGCTGGTCGGCGCGTGCGTCAGCTGCCCGGCCTCCACCATGACGTTGAAGGCCGGTATCGAGCGCATCCTGAAGGACAGGGTGGAGGGCGTCACCGAGGTCAACGCCGTCGGCGTGGCCAACGAGTCGGAGCTGTTCGACATCCGCCACTGAGCGACGGGGCCCTCGACCGGGCTACGCCCAGGTCACCCGGCCTGCATCGGCGAAGCTGATGGCGTCGGGGTGGGCCGGAACGGCCCGTACGGTGAACCCGTAGCGCCCGGCCCGCTCGCAGGTGAACGATCCCTCGTAGCGGTGACGGCCGTCGCCGTTCGGTCCGGACAGCGCCATGGTGGCGACCGACGTGTCGAGCAGCTCGTCGGTACTGCCGACCAGCCCGTGGACCACCTGGACGTGGACGTCGTCGGGCCCGAGTGGGCCCAGCCCCACGGTGGCGGTGACCTGGCGGGCCTGCCCCAGGTCGACCACGTCGGTGTCGGTTTCGACGGCGTCGATGTGAACGGCATCCCAGCCGGTCATCACCCGCTTCTTCCAGGCGGCCAGGTCCCGAGCCCGCCGGGCCCCCTCGGCGAGCATGGAGTCGGCCCTGACCGCGGCGGGCTCGTACATCTGGGCGACGTAGTCGCGCACCATCCGGCTGGCTGAGACGGCGGGGCCGAGCGTCCCGAGGGAGTGGCGCACCCGCTGGAGCCACCGGCGAGGCGCCCGTCCGGCCAGGGCGTCGTAGAACTGGGGGACGACCTGCCGCTCGAGCAGGTCGAACAGGCTGGCTGCCTCCACCTCGTCGCGCCGCTGGAGGTCCTCGATGCCCTCGGCCGAGGCGATGGCCCACCCGTTCTCCCCGTCGTACATCTCGTCCCACCACCCGTCGCGGATGGAGCAGTTGATGGCGCCGTTCAAAGCCGCCTTCTCCCCGCTGGTGCCGCACGCCTCCAGGGGACGGCGGGGGTTGTTGAGCCACACGTCACAGCCCTGGTAGAGCATGCGAGCCACGCCGATGTCGTAGTCCTCCAGGAACGCCATCCGGTGGCGGACGTCGTGGCGGCGGGAGAACTGCACGACCTGGCGGATCATCTCCTTGCCGGGGTCGTCGGCCGGGTGTGCCTTGCCCGCGAACAGGAGCTGGATGGGCCGGTCGGGTGACAGCAGCAGGGCGGTGAGGCGTTCGGGCTGCGACAGCAGCAGGTTGGCCCGCTTGTAGGGGGCGAAGCGGCGGGCGAAGCCGATGGTGAGGATGGACGGGTCGAGGGCGTCGGACGTCCACGCCACGTCGAGCTCGGACGCCCCCCGGCTCAGGGCCGCCGTCCGCAGCCGCTCCCGTGCAAAGGCCACCAACCGCTCACGGCAGTGCTGTCGGGCCCGCCACAGCTCGTCGTCGCTGGCGTCCTCGATCCGGGCCCACCGGTCGGCACCGGCCTCGTGCCACTCCGGCATGACATGGCGGTCGAAGACGTCGGCCATCTCGCCCGACACCCACGTGCGGGCGTGCACGCCGTTCGTCACCGACGTGATGGGCAGCTCGTCGACCGGAACGCCCGGCCACACGGGCTGGAAGATGCGGCGGCTGACCTCGCCGTGGAGCTTCGACACGCCGTTGGAGAAGCCGGCCAGGCGCAGTCCCATCACGGCCATGTTGAACGGCGAGTCGGGAGGCTCGCCGGGCTCGTGGCCGAGCTCCATGAGGCGGTCGAAGTCGATGCTGCACTCGTCGGCCCACGACTTGAAGTAGCGCTCCATCAGCGGGCGGGGGAAGCGGTCGATCCCGGCCGGAACGGGGGTGTGGGTGGTGAAGGTGGTCCCGCCCCGGACCGCCTCGATGGCCTCGGGGAAGCTCAGTCCCTCATCGACGATGCAGCGGCGGATGCGCTCGAGCCCCAGGAACCCGGCGTGGCCCTCGTTGGTGTGGAACACCTGCGGCATCCGGTCCATGGCGTCGAGGGCCCGGACGCCGCCGACGCCGAGCAGGATCTCCTGGCGAAGCCGGTGCTCGGTGTCGCCGCCGTAGAGGCGGTCGGTGACGTGACGCGCCTCGTCGTCGTTGTCGTCGACGTCGGCATCGAGAAGGTACAGCGGGATGCGGCCGACGTGCGCCTGCCAGACCCGGGCCACCAGCTTCGTGCCGGCAAGGTCGACGCTCACCCGCACACCGTCCATGGCGGTGAGGGCCATGGCGTGCGGATCGAGGTCGACGTAGCGCTCCTGCTGCCAGCCGTCGCCGTTGAGCTCCTGGCGGAAGTACCCCTGGCGATAGAACAGGCCCACGCCGGCCAGAGGAACCCCGAGCTCGCTGGCGGCCTTGAGGTGGTCGCCGGCCAGCACGCCCAGGCCTCCCGAGTACTGCGGGAGCGCCTCGGCGATCCCGAACTCGGGCGAGAAGTAGGCCACCGAGCGGAGCGGGCTCTGGCGGCCCTGGAACCAGCGGTTGGCGGTGAGGTGGCGCTGCAGGTCGTCGGCCACCTCGTGGAGGAACGACAGGAAGGTGCGGTCGCCGGCCAGGGTCTCCAGGCGCCGGTGGTCGACCACACCCAGCAGACGAACCGGGTCGTGGCCGGTCGCCTCCCATGCGCTCGAGTCGACCCACCGGAACAGGTCCTGCGTGCGTTCGTCCCAGGACCACCGCAGGTTCATCGCCAGGGTGTGCAGGGAGCCGAGTGCGGCCGGAAGCTGCGGCCGGACGGTGAAGCTGCGGAGGGCCTTCATGGGCGGCAACCGTACTTGGCCGGGGCCGTTTGCGGCGAAGTGAAAGGCCATGATATG
>JALYGL010000275.1 GCA_030777125.1 Actinomycetota bacterium | reverse complement strand
GACGGCGACGGCGAGGGCGACACCGGCCGCGGCGAACGATGCGGCCGCGGTCGGGCCGAGGGCGGCCAGGACGGCGACGAACCCGGCAGCGGCCACCGCCGGCGCAGTCAGGAGCACGACCTGTCGGGGGCGCGGGCGGTCGCCGGAAACCCGCCAGTACCGTGCCTTGCCCACGCCGAAGTCCCAGTACTGGCGCAGCAGCGCTCGCAGCGACGACCGGGGGACGTAGTCGACCGCCAGACCAGCATCGAACCACACCGTCCCGAAGCGCCGGAGCCGGCGATTGAGGTCGAAGTCCTCGTTGACGGCCAGGTCGCGGTGCCAGCCGCCCACCGCCCGTAGCTGCTCGACGCGGTAGGCCCCCAGATAGACGGTGTCGGCCTCGCCGCTGCCGGCGGCGCGGCGGTACCGGGCCAGGCCCGTCGCCCAGCGGTTGTTCAGGGCCCGGGCCACGCCGACCTCAGCCGGCCGTCCGGCGGGGGCGACGGCCCGCTGGCTGCCGCCCACGACGGCCACGTCCGGCCGGCGCTCCAGCACGTCGAGGCAGCGGCCCAGGTAGTGAGGCGGGATGCGGCTGCGACCGTCAACCCGGACGAGGACGGGCGCCCGGGCGCCGTCGAGTCCCACGTTCAGATTGGACGACCGGTCACCGGAGGCGGAGTGGAGCACGGCGGCGCCGGCCCACGGTCGATCGGCGAGGAGCCGGCGGGCGACGTCGTCGGTGCCGTCGCCCGACCCGCCGTCGACGACCAGCACCTCCACCCACTCGGGCGGCAGGTCCTGGGCGGCGATGGCCTCCAGGCACGCCGGCAGCCGCTCGGCCTCATTGTGCACCGGGACCACGACCGAGACCCTGGGGCGGCCCACTAGCGCCCTCCCCTCCCCAGCACCGAGCGCACGGTGCGGCCGATGACGCGCATGTCGAGAGCGAGGCCCTGGTGGCGCAGGTAGTAGAACTCGTACTGAAGCTTCTCGATGGCGTCGGCCTGGTTGGCCCCGTACGGGTACTTCACCTGGGCCCAGCCGGTGAGGCCGGGGCGGACGAGGTGGCGCAGGCGGTAGAAGGGGATCTTGCCCTCGAGCTCCTCGACGTACTTCGGCTGCTCGGGTCGGGGGCCCACGATCGACAGGTGGCCGCGCAGGATGTTGACCGCCTGCGGCAGCTCGTCCAGGTGCGTCCGGCGGAGCCAGGCGCCGAACGGGGTGATCCGAGGATCGTCGTTGGCGGTCCACTCGGTGGTCCCGTGGTCGGGCCGCATGGTGCGGAACTTCACGATCTCGAAGACCCGGCCGTTCTTCCCCACCCGGGGCTGGCGGTAGAGGAGCGGTCCCCGGTTGCCGAACAGGTTGCCGAGGAGGACGGCGGGCGTGACGACCGCGAGCACGGCCACCCCCACCAGTCCGGCGGTCGTGTCCAGGATGCGCTTCATCCGTCCGTAGCGGGCCCGGTGGACCTCCCCGATGTCGAACATCAACGAGACCCGCTCCAGCTCCGACACCGGGAGCTTCCCCAACCACTGCTCGTAGAACAGGGACAGGGTGCGGACCCGGATGCCGGCCTCGTGGAGGTCGGCGGCCTGGGCGACGATCGAATCGTCGGCCTGGGCGACCCGGTCCAGCACGACCGCGGTCGCCGCCTCCTCCATGACCGCGTCGACCAGGGGCCGGCTCCCGGAGTCCCTCGACGACGCCCACTCGGGGGACAGGACCCGGCTCAGCACCGCCGGGCGCTCCGGCTCGGCGGCCAGCTCGTCGGCCAGGTGGAAGCCCTCGTCGATGCCGGCGACGACGACCACCCGGTCCCGCTGGCCGTCCCGAGCCCGCCCGTCGGTGGCGCAGACCGAGCACAGGACGTAGAAGGGCAGCAGCACGAGCGGTGCGCCCAGGACGACGAATCGCGGGAGCAGCGCCGATCCGGCGACCAGCTGCAGAGCCGAGATGCAGGCCGTCGCCGCCGATAGAGCGCCGACCGACGACAGGACGGCCGAACGGCGGGTCCGCGCCAGGTCGGGCAGGCCGGCGCCGTAGCTCGCCCCCACCAGGAACAGGACGTATGCCAGCGACCAGGCGAAGCGGGAGGAGTCGGTGTAGTCGTAGCCGTGGCTGACGGCGTGGGCCTTGCTCAGTCCCACCACGGCGACGGCGGTGCCGCCGAAGAGCAGGGGACGGGCCAGCCGGCGCATACGGGGATGGATCGACAAGCCGGCGTCACCGGTTGAGCGATTCGGGTCTCAGGGGCCGGCGTCGATCACCAGCATGGCCAGAGCCGACCCGTCGAGGACCTCGGTCGAGATCACCTCCGCACGACCGAGACGCCGTCGCTCCCGTTCAGGCGTCGCCGTGACCAGACCGAAGCGCTCCACGTCTGCCCGGCGGAGGCTCGCCACCACCGCCGCCACCTGGTCCGGGGTGGCCACCAGCCATCGCACCTCGTCGAAGGCGTCCCACGCCAGCCGGGGCAGGATCACGTCGGTGGAGACGACGACGGGCCGGTCGCCGCCGATGGCCACGCCGGCCCGGGCCACCGAGGCGCCCAGGGCGGTCGACGCTCGCACCCTGGATCGATGGCTGGCGAGCGCCATGGTGGTCATCGCCAGCGAACACACCACGAGTGCGGCCAGGGCCCGGGCGGCGGTCTTCGGAGGGAGACGTCTCCCCGTCCTCAGGAGAGCCAGCACGAGGACGGGCACGGCCACGGGGATGGCGATGGCGAAGTAGCGGCCGCCCCACTCGCCGGTGCCGCCGGTGGCGTACTGCGTCGCCACCACGGCCATGGCGAACGCGCCGGCCGTACCACCCATCAGGACGACGCCAGGGGCCCGGAACAGGCCGCGCCCGAGCAGGAGCAGCCCGGCGAGGCCCACCGGGAACGCAATCAGAAGGCCGGGCACGACGTTCCCGGGCTCGACCACGACGGCCACCACCGCGGCGACCGCCGCCACCGCCGCGGGTCCGACCACCCGCCGCCCGTCGCCCGCACGGCGAATGCGCAGCGCAGCCACGGCGACCGCCGCGGCCATGACGAGGAGCGGCACGACGACGACCGCGGACCCTGTCTGGCTCGGCGTCAACCACGTCACCACCAGACCCTCGACCCTCCCGCTCAGAACCCCGTGCCGCCGTGGCGGAACGGGGGCACGGGGGCTCCCACGTCGCCGCCGACGATTCCACCGATCCACGCGCGCTCGCCGACATGGGCGACGCCCGCGGCGAGCGTCGCGGCTGCGGCCACGGCCGCGGCGGCGACCTCCCCACGGGTGACGGCCACGGTGAGGGCGGCGACGGCCAGAGCGCCGACCAGGAGAAGGGCCTCGGTGCGCAGCAGCACAGCGGCGGCCACGGCCGGAACGACCGCCAGCACGGCGCCGGGGGTGCGGCGCTCGACGGCCACGACCGCGGCCCACACGGCCGCGGCCGCGGCGGCCGCGCCGAGTGTGTGGGCCACCAACAGGTACCCGTCGAACACGAGCGGACTGGCCAGCCCGACGGCCCACACCGCCGGGCGGGCGAGGGCTGCATCGAGCCGACGGGCCAGGACGGCGGCCAATCCGGCGGCCACCACGGTCCCCACCAGGGACAGCACGAACATGGCGGGGATCCCGCCCATGCGATATGCGCCGGCCAGCAACACGGGGTAGAGCGGGTGCTTCCCGAGCGGGGCGATCCCGCGGGATCCCTGCTCGCCCAGCGCCAGCGGGTAGTACCGCCGGTGGGGGTCGGCCTCGGGGACGGGGTGCTCCACGAGCCAGCCGTCGCCCCGGGCCAGCGACCGGGCCTGGATCACCGCCGCGCCCTCGTCCGGCATGAACGCCCCGGAGGTCCCGACCACCGGAAGCAGCCCGATGAGAACCAGCGCCAGCACGGCCAGGTGTGCCCGTACCGGCACCCGCCATGCCCTGCGCAGGCGCGAAGGAGCCACGGGCGCTCGGCCGACGATCGTCACCGACCAGGTATCGGCCGGCGGCGGGCCGGCAGTGAGGACTACTTACGGGCCAGCACGGGGGCCAGGAACTGGCCGGTGTAGCTGTCGGGCGTCTTGGCCACCACCTCGGGGGGGCCCTCCACGACGACCATGCCCCCACCCTCGCCCCCCTCGGGGCCGAGGTCGACGATCCAGTCTGCGCTCTTGATGACGTCGAGGTTGTGCTCGATGACGAGCACGGTGTTGCCCTGGTCGACCAGCCGGCCCAGGACGGTGAGCAGCTTGCGGATGTCCTCGAAGTGCAGGCCGGTGGTGGGCTCGTCGAGGATGTAGATGGTGTGGCCGGTGCCCCGCTTCGACAGCTCGCTGGCCAGCTTCACCCGTTGGGCCTCACCCCCGGAGAGTGTGGGCGCCGGCTGGCCCAGGCGCACGTATCCCAGCCCGACGTCGACCAGCGTCCGCAGGTGGCGGGCGATGGCCGGCTGGTTGGCGAAGAACTCGGCCGCCTCCTCGCAGGACATGTCGAGCACCTCGGCCACGTTCTTGCCCTTGAAGGTGACGTCGAGCGTGTCGCGGTTGTACCGGCCGCCCTTGCACACCTCGCACGGGACGTAGACGTCGGGCAGGAAGTGCATCTCGATCTTGATGGTGCCGTCGCCGGCACAGGCCTCGCAGCGGCCGCCCTTGACGTTGAACGAGAAGCGCCCTGGCAGGTACCCGCGGACCTTGGCCTCCTGCGTCTGGCTGAACAGCTTGCGGACGTGGTCCCACACACCGGTGTACGTCGCCGGGTTCGACCGGGGGGTGCGGCCGATCGGCGACTGGTCGATGTTGATGACCTTGTCGAGGAGCTCGTCGCCGTCGATGGTGCGGTGCCGGCCGGGCACCACCTTGGACCGGTAGATGCGCTGCATCAGGGCCCGGTAGAGGATGTCGTTGACGAGCGTCGACTTGCCGGAGCCGGACACGCCGGTGACGCACACCAGGCATCCGAGGGGCAGCTCGACGTCGATGTTCGTGAGGTTGTGCTCACGGGCGCCCCGCACCGCCAGCCAGCCGTCGCCCGGCTCCCGGCGGATGGCGGGCACGGGGATGGTCCGCTGGCCGGAGAGGTACTGGCCCGTTATCGACCGGGGCTCGGCGGTCAGGTCGTCGACCGTTCCGGCCACCACCACCTCGCCACCGTGCTCGCCCGCCCCCGGGCCGATGTCGACCACGTGGTCGGACACGCGGATGGTGTCCTCGTCGTGCTCGACCACGATGACGGTGTTGCCCAGGTCGCGCAGACGGACCAGCGTGTCGATCAGCTTGCGGTTGTCGCGCTGGTGCAGGCCGATGGAGGGTTCGTCGAGCACGTAAAGGACGCCCACCAGCCCGCTGCCGATCTGGCTGGCCAGCCGGATGCGCTGGGCCTCGCCGCCGGCCAGGGTGCCGGCCGAGCGGTTGAGGGACAGGTAGTCGAGGCCCACGTCGAGCAGGAACCGCATGCGGGCGTTGACCTCCTTCACCACCCGCTCGGCGATCCTCCGGTCGCGGTCGGAGAGTTCCATCGACACCAGGAACTCCGCCGCCCGTCCGATGGACAGGTCGCACACCTGGTGGATGCTGAGGTCGTTGATGGTGACGCCCAGGCTCTCCGGCTTCAGCCGGGCGCCCCCGCAGTCGGGGCACGGCACCTGGCGCATGTAGCCCTCGATCTGGTCGCGCATGTAGTCGGACTCGGCCTCGGCGTGGCGCCGCTGCAAGTACGGGACCGCCCCCTCGTAGTGGGTGTAGTACGAGCGGGTGCGCCCGTAGCGGTTCCGGTACTGGACGTGGACCTGCTTGGTGCCCGACCCGTAGAGCAGCACCTTCTGCTCCGACTTCTTCAGCTTCTTGAACGGGGTGGTGGTGCGGAACCCGTAGGCGTCGGCCACCGCGGCCAGCACCCGGTGGAAGTACTCGCCCCGGGCGCCGGCCCACGGCGCCACCGCCCCCTCCTCGACGGTGAGCTCGGGGTTGGGCACGACCAGCTCCGGGTCGACCTCGTAGCGGGTTCCGAGCCCATCGCACTTCGGGCATGCGCCGTACGGGGAGTTGAACGAGAAGTTGCGTGGCGCCAGCTCGTCGAACGACGTGCCGTCGTTGGGACAGGCCAGGTGCTGGCTGAAGGTCAGGATCTGCGGTTCGGCCGCCCCGTCGCCCTCCCGGGGGACGATCTCCACCTCGGCCACCCCGTCGGCCAGACGCAGCGCCGTCTCGAGGGAGTCGGTGAGGCGGCGTTCGATGCCCTCGCGCCGGATCAGCCGGTCGATGACCACCTCGATGGTGTGCATCTCGTACCGGCCCAGGGTCGCCCGATCCTTGTCGGCCAGCTCTCGCAGGACGCCGTCGACCCGGGCCCGGGCATAGCCCTGACCGGCCAGCTCCTCCAGCAGCCCCTCGTACTCACCCTTTCGGCCTCGGACCACCGGCGCCAGCACCTGGAACCGGGTCCCCTCCGGCAACTCCAGCACCCGGTCGACGATCTGCTGGGGCGTCTGGCGCTGGACCACGGCCCCGCACTTCGGGCAGTGGGGCACGCCGATGCGGGCGTAGAGCAGCCGCAGGTAGTCGTAGATCTCGGTGATGGTGCCGACGGTGGACCGGGGGTTGCGGGACGCCGACTTCTGGTCGATCGAGATGGCCGGCGACAACCCCTCGATGAAGTCGACGTCGGGCTTGTCCATCTGGCCCAGGAACTGGCGGGCGTAGGCCGACAGCGACTCCACGTAGCGGCGCTGCCCCTCGGCGTAGATGGTGTCGAAGGCAAGGGACGACTTGCCCGACCCGGACAGGCCGGTGAAGACGATGAGCCGGTCGCGGGGCAACTCGAGGGAGACGTTCTTGAGGTTGTGCTCCCGGGCGCCCCGAATTACAAGGGTGTCGGCCACCCGACGAGACTACGCCGCCTCACCGGGTTGCGAGCACGAGAATCTGCCACCCGCGACCGTCGGCCCGGCCGTTGGCGGCCACCACCTCGGCGTCCCCCAGGTGCGGCCGGTCGTGGGCCAGATCGTTCGTCACGAACGTGAAGTGCGGGACACCCGCGGCGCCCAGCCGGTCGACGAGGGTGGGCAGGTCCGCCGGTTCGGTCAGCACCCACCGCTGGCGGTCGAAGGTGGACCAGGACAGCCGGGGAAGGGCGTCGACCGTCGTCACGACGATCGGCGCGGGGCCGGGGGCGCCGGCGTCGACCGACGCCACCAGGTCGGCCGTGAACCGGTGCGTGGCCCGCAGGCTGAGCAGCCCCATGGCGGCGACCGCCATTGAGCAGACGGCGACCGCGGCCACCAGGCGTCGACCGTGGTCGCGGAGGCCGACGAGCAGCACGGGCACGACCACCGGGACGCCGATGGCGAAGTACCGGCCGCCCCACTCCCCCGAGCCGCCGGTCGAGTACTGGGTGGCGACGACGGCCACGGCGAAGAGCCCGAACGTGCCCAGCATCAGCCGGGCCGCGACCGGTTGGGCGGACCACCGCCGGAGCAGGAGCAGACCGGCGGCCATCGTGGGGAAGGCGACGAGGAGCCCGGGGACGACCGTGGTCGGGCCCGACACCAGGGCGACGACCGCGGCCGCAGCCGCCACCGTGGCGCAGAGCCCGAGCCCGGTGCGGTCGTCGGGGCGGCGGCGGGCGAGGTACGCGGCCACGGCCAGGGCGGCGACCATGGCGACGAGGGCCACGTCGACGACGGGAGGGCCGCCGTAGCTCGGGCGCAGCCAGGTCAGGACCAGCGACTGGATGCGGCTCTCCACGAAGCCGGGCTCGGGCCGGGGGACGCTGGACAGCGACGGGACGCCACCCAGCAGCTGGCGGGCCCACAGGCCCTCGGCCACCCGGGCGGCGACACCGGCTCCGGCGGCGGCAAGGGCCACGGCCAAGGCC
>JALYGL010000274.1 GCA_030777125.1 Actinomycetota bacterium | reverse complement strand
GGCCCCGGAGGTCCCCGAGCCACCCGAGGTGGCCGGCCCGCCGGTGGCGCCCGAAGCGCCCAGGATGGCGGTGTTGGTGGCGGTGGTGGTCGAAGTGGCCGGTCCGGTGGTCCCGGTAGCGCCGGAGTTGCCCGAGGTGGCCCGGGGGGCGGCGAAGGCGGCCGAAGAGGCGTCTCCGGTGTTGCCCGTGTTGGTGGCGCTGGACTGGGCGGTGGCGTCGCCCGAGCTCCCGCTGGTGGCGGTGGGGGTGACGGTGGTGACCGCCGCGCCGCCGTCGCCCCCGAAGGCACCCACGGTGGCCAGCGACGAGCCGCCGCTGATGGAGGCGGAGGTGGGGCCGATGCCGACGACGGTGCCGGTGGCGGACCCACCCGGGCCCGAGGTCGCCGTGGCCGTGCCGCCGATTCCCCCGTTGCCGCCGGTGGCGTCCACGTCGGTGACGTTGGTGGCGTCGCCTGTGCGGCCGGAGCGGGCCGTAGCCACGGCCCCGGCCCCGGTGGTGGCGATGGAGTCGACGTCGGCCTGGGCAGTGGCCGCGCCGGTGGCCCCGGAGCTCCCCGAGCCACCTGAGGTGGCCGGCCCGCCGGTGGCGCCCGAAGCGCCCAGGATGGCGGTGTTGGTGGCGGTGGTCGTGGAGTTGGCCGGTCCGGTGGCCCCGCTGGCGCCGGAGCTGCCGGAGGTGGCGCTGGGGTTGGAGGTGGCGGCCGACGAGACGTCGCCGGTGTTGCCGCTGTTGGTGGCGCTGGACTGGGCCCTGGCGTCGCCGGTGTCGCCCGATCGGGCGGTCGGGGTGACGGTGGTGGTGACGGCCCCGCCGTTGCCACCGGAGGCGTCGGCGGTGGCGATCGAGGCCCCGCCGGTGGTGGTGGCCCGCACCGAACCATCTCCTGCGCCGATGACGGTGGCGGTGGCCGCTCCGCCCTGGCCGGAGGTGGCGGTGGCGATGCCCCCGTTGCCCGCCGCGCCGCCGGTGGCGTCGATGGTGGTGTTGTTGGTGGCGTCGCCGCTTCGGCCCGTGGTGGCGTCGGCGACGGAGCCGGCCCCGGAGTTGGCCACCGAATCGGCGGCACCTACCGCGGCAGCGTCGCCCGTGCGACCGGAGTCACCGGAGCCCCCGCTGGTGGCACCGGCGCCGGCGGCGTTGGCCGCGCCCAGGATGGCGGTGTTGGCGGCGGTGGTCGTGGAGTTGGCCCCGCCGGTGCCCCCGGTGACCCCCGAGTTGCCCGAGGTGGCGACCGGGTTGGACGTGGCCCCCGAGGTGGCCGCTCCGGTGTTGCCGCTGTTGGTGGCGCTGGACTGGGCGGCGGCGTTGCCCGAGGCGCCCGAGCCCCCGCCCGCGGTGGGCGTGACGGTGACGGTGGCCGCCCCGCCGTTACCGCCCGAGGCGTCGGCGGTGGCGATGGACGAGCCGCCGGTGGTGATGGCGGTGACCGCCCCGCCGGTGCCGATGACGGTGTTGTCGGCCGCCCCGCCGGGGCCGGAGACGGCGGTGGCGATGCCGCCGTTGCCGCCGGGGCCGCCGGTGGCTTCGATGGTGGTGTTGTTGGTGGAGGTGCCCGAGCCGGTGGCGGTGGGGGTCACGTTGACGGTGGCCGCCCCGCCGTTGCCGCCCGAGGCGTCGGCGGTGGCGATGGAGGAGCCCCCGGTGGCGATGCCGGTGGCGTCGCCCCCGCCGGCGGCGATGACGGTGTTGGTGGCCGCCCCGCCCGCACCGGAGGTGGCGGTGGCGTTGCCGCCGTTGCCGCCGGTGCCCCCGGTGGCCACCACGTTGGTGACGTTGGTGGCCGACCCGCCCGCGCCGGTGGAGGCGGTGGCGTTGGAGGAGGCGCCCGAGTTGGCGTTGGAGCTGGCGTCGCCGACCGCGGTGGCCGCGCCGGTGCCGCCGGAGTGGCCTGACGTGCCCGAGGTGGCGCCAGTGGCGCCGGAGTCGCCCGAAGCGGAGACGGGAGCAGCGTCGGCGTTGGAGTGAGCCAAGCCGGTGCCACCCGAGTTGTTGGAACCCGATTGTGCTGCTGCGCCCCCGGTGGTGCCGGAGGTCGCGTTGGGAGTGGCGGTCACGCCCGCTTCCCCGCCGTTGCCGCCGCCTGCTGTGCCCCTGGACCTGCTGGTGCCGCCAATGGCAGTGCCGAAGGCATCACCGCCGCCCACGGCGACGACGAGGTTGTCGGCACTGCCGCCAGTGCCACCTTGATGGTCACCGGCCATTGCGATGCCATCCGCGTTCCGGGCCTTGCCCGCCGCGACTGTCAGGTTCGAAGCATCCCCACCGTTCGCACCACCACGGGCTTCGCCGTCGGCATTTCCGTGAACGGCGATCACCGTATTGGTGGCCTTCCGACCGGTCCCACCCGTCGCACTTCCGGCGGCATTGCCGCCGACGGCGATGGTCGTGTTGGACGTATCGCGCTCGGGCGTGCCGTTGGAACTGCCTTTGGCGTCGCAGCGCCTGCCGATGACGATGGTGAAGACGTCCGACGGGCCGTTGGCTCCCTCGACCGTGCGACACCGACCCTCACGGGTGAAGGTGGCGTTGCCGCCGCTCGTGTCAGCCGCGCTCCCGGCTCCGGACTCCTGGGCGGCGGCGGTCACACCGACCGTCGGCGTGGCCTTCGAACCGAGGGTGGTACCGCTCGGTGAGGCTGCGTCGACGGGGGTGACCGTGCCGGCGCCCGGACCGGTGCCGCCGAGCAGGACGATGCCTGTCGGCGTCGCCGGCTGCCCGGTGGAGGTCTGCGCCTGGGACGTCGAGGTCTGCGCGGGTGTGGTGGTCGTCTCAGCGGTGGTGACGCTCTGGCTGCCCTGCGTGCCGTCCGCGGTGGTCGTGGACCCGGGCGGGGTGGTGGTGGTGGTGGTCTGCGCCGCAACCTTCGGGGCGGGCGCCGACTTGGTGGGGGTGGTGAGGGCCTCCGCCTTCTTCATTGCCGCAGCCGATCCGGCGGGCAACTTGACGGTGGTCGTGGGGGCGACGGTGGTCGTCGTGGTCGTCCCCTGCGCGCTGGCAGGACCGGACCCGAGGAGCAGGTACAGGACAGCCGAGAGACCGGCGAACGCGGCCCAGCCAAGGGGCCTCGCTGCGATCCTCGGACTCGAGCTCATGGGCTCTGGCCTGCCACCTTCCCGTGTTCCCGCTGTCTCCGGCCGCGAAGGGCGTGCGCCCGCCACGTGGAGCGGGGGTGTTCTACCACGCTCCAGAACGGCGGAACAAGCACTCATCGGCGCCTTTTAGGCCCTCTGACCTGCGCTTTTGCACTGTTGGAGTGGTGTTGGACGACCAACGGGCTGCGTTGGATGGCCGGCGTTCGCCGTTGTCAGGGTGAAAAGGCGTGGCCACGGTCCCGGAGGTCGCTCCGGCGCTCCCCGATGGGCGACGGATGTCGAAGGAAAATCTTCGGTATCCGGGTCGCCGGCGCTCGCTCCGGCCGCTTCCATCACCCCGAAGGGGGGGGTCGAGTGTTGGTCGAGGTGTTGGAAACGGCGGGATGTGGGTGGGCCCGGCTGGGATCGAACCAGCGACCGACGGATTATGAGTCCGCTGCTCTGACCGACTGAGCTACGGGCCCGGCACGGGCACGACCCGTGGAGGGCACTGGGGCCGGCCGCTCCGGGGGTGGGACTCGAACCCACAGCCGTCGGATTAACAGTCCGCTGCTCCGCCAATTGAGCTACCCCGGAAGAACGGCCAGCCTAGCCGCCGGTCCCCACCCCGTGATGCAGTCGTCGGGCGGGGTAGAACTGGGGCATGGCCTTTCGAGCAGGGTTCCTCAGTGGGTTCGGTGCCGGCTACTACCTCGGCGCCCGCGCCGGGCGGCAACGCTACGAGCAGATCCAACGGGCCCTCGCCCAGGCCCGTCGCTCCCCCGTCGTGGAGACGGCGACCGAGAAGGCCACCGAGAAGGTGCGGTCGGTGTTGCACCGGGACGGCGACGGCGGGCCCGGGGAGCCGGCGGCCAACCTTCCTGTCCCGGCGCCGGAGACCAGCGTCGAGGTCCCGGCCGGGAACAGTGTGGTCGACCCTGAGGACTATTCCTCGTCGAGGTAATCGCGCAGCTTCTGGCTGCGAATGGGGTGCCGGAGTTTGGCCAATGTCTTCGCCTCTATCTGGCGAATCCGCTCCCGGGTGACGCCGAATTCACGACCCACCTCCTCCAGCGTCCGGACCTGGCCGTCGTCGAGCCCGAACCGCAGGCGCACGACCTGACGTTCCCGCTCGGTGAGCTCGGCCAGTGCCTCGCCCACGGCCTCCGACAAGAGCGCCCGGGCGGCGGCGTCGGCCGGGGCCACGGCCTGCTGGTCCTCGATGAAGTCACCCAGTGAGCTGTCGTCCTCCTGTCCGACAGGGGTCTCCAACGACACCGGCTCCTGGGCGATCCGTTGGATCTCCCGCACCCGGGCCGTGGGCATGCCCACCTTCTCGGCCAACTCCTCCACCGTCGGCTCCCGGCCCAGCTCCTGGAGGAGGAGGCGTTGGACCCGGAGCACGGTGTTGATCGTCTCGACCATGTGGACGGGGATCCGGATGGTGCGGGCCTGGTCGGCGATGGCCCGGGTGATGGCCTGGCGGATCCACCAGGTGGCGTAGGTCGAGAACTTGAACCCCTTGGTGTGGTCGAACTTCTCGACCGCCCGGATCAGGCCCAGGTTCCCCTCCTGGATCAGGTCGAGGAACAACAGGCCGCGCCCGAGGTACCGCTTGGCGATCGAGACGACCAGCCGCAGGTTGGCCTCGATGAGGTCCTTCTTGGCCTGGAACCCGTCGGCCACCAGTTGCTCGAGGGGCCGGCACTCGTCGTCGGGGATGGGGCCGCCGCCGTACCGGTACTCGAGGGCGGCGATGCCGGCGACGGCCTGGAGCCCGGCCTCGATCCGTCGGGCCAGGGCCACCTCCTCGGGGCCGGTGAGCAGGTCGACCTTGCCGATCTCCCGGAGGTAGGTGCGCACGGGATCGGCAGACCCGGTGGAACGCCCGCCGTCGGCGCGAGGGGCAGATGAGGGCTCGGGGCGGGCCGGGGGACGTGTCGGACGCGACGCCGGCCCGGCGGAACGAGGTGGGTCGGCGGTGGTGGCCGCGACCGCGCCGGGGGCCGACGACTCGACCGGCGGGGCGACGAGGGCGTCGTCGTCGGCCACAGGGTCGTCGGCATCGTCCTCCAGGACCACGCCCTCCGCAGCCAGCTGGCCCCGGACGGCGTCGATCAGCTCCGGGCTGAGCTCGACGTCCTTGAGCACGTCGATGACCTCGTCGACGGTGATCGAGCCCCGCGACCTGCCCTTCCAGAGCAGGCGGCTGAAGTCCTCGGTCGACACGCCCGGAGGTATCGAGGGAGCCCCACTTGTATGGCTCATCCGTCCACCTCGAACCGACTGACGAGCCAGCGTACCAACCGGCCTGTGGCCTCGACGGCTGTGGCCTTGTCGCCGTGCAACTCCTCGATGGTGAGCTTCAGCCACGCATTGTCGGCGGCGTACGTACTCCAGTCGTCCGCGGAGCGGAACGCGGACCCGAGCTCGGCCAAGGCCCGCTTGGCCGCCTCCTCGGCCAAGCGCGCCAGGACGTCGTCGACATCGGCGTCGGCGTCCTCCACGGCCAGCCGGCGGAGCAGCGCGGCCGCGGCCGCGTCGGTGGCGTCGGCCGTCTCCAGGGCCTGGTGCAGGGTGGCCGCCGAGCACAACGCCCGGTAGGCGGCCAGCGTCACCGGCGACTGGAACAGCACCTCGTGCAGGCGGTCGGCCACCG
>JALYGL010000273.1 GCA_030777125.1 Actinomycetota bacterium | reverse complement strand
ACCCGAGACCAGGCCTGGAGGCGGCAACTCCGTGCCAGAACCAGGAGGGACCCCATGATCGGCGCACCGCAGAACTACCTGGCCGTGATCAAGGTGGTCGGCATCGGCGGGGGCGGCGTCAACGCCGTCAACCGGATGATCGACGCCGGCCTACGCGGCGTGGAGTTCATCGCCGTCAACACCGACGCCCAGGCCCTGCTCATGAGCGACGCCGACGTCAAGCTCGACATCGGGCGGGAGCTGACCCGAGGGCTGGGTGCCGGAAGCGATCCCGAGGTGGGGGCCGCGGCCGCGGAGGCGCACCGGGACGAGATCGAGGAGATCCTCAAGGGGTCCGACATGGTGTTCGTCACCGCCGGGAAGGGGGGCGGCACGGGCACAGGCGGCGCGCCCGTCATTGCCGAGATCGCCAAGGGCCTCGGAGCCCTCACCGTCGGGGTGGTCACCCGGCCGTTCTCCTTCGAGGGGCGACGGCGCTCGGTTCAGGCCGAGGCCGGGATCGCCAAGCTCAAGGAGAAGGTCGACACCCTCATCATCATCCCCAACGACCGGCTGCTGTCGGTGTCCAACGACAAGACGTCGGCCGTCAACGCGTTCAAGATGGCCGACGAGGTCCTCCTGCAGGGGGTGCAGGGCATCACCGACCTCATCAACACGCCCGGTCTGATCAACACCGACTTCGCCGACGTCAAGATGATCATGACCAACGCCGGTTCGGCGCTGATGGGCATCGGTTACGCGTCGGGCGAGGGTCGGGCCCTCAACGCGGCCCGGGGCGCCATCGCCAGCCCGCTGCTGGAGGCGTCCATCGAGGGCGCCCGCGGCATCCTGCTCAACATCTCCGGGGGTAGCGACCTGGGCCTGTTCGAGGTGAACGAGGCGGCGGAGATCATCCACGAGGTGGCCCACCCCGACGCCAACATCATCGCCGGCATGGTCATCGACGACGCCATGGGAGACGAGGTCCGGGTCACCGTCATCGCCGCCGGGTTCGACCGGTGGGACGAGAGCCGGGAGCGCCGGGCCGAGCCCCGCCCCCAAGAGCGCGCCCCGCTGCTGCAGAGCGGCGACGACCTGTTCGGGTCCGAGGCCGACGACCTGGCGATCGCCGACGACGACGAGTTCGACGTTCCCTCTTTCCTGAAGTGAGACAGGGCCCGAGCGGCCCCCTGAGCGGGCAGTCAGGCGTCCGGGGCGCCGCCGTGCAGCTGTGGTCGGCCTCCGTCCGCTTCACCGGGCGGGCCGAGGGCGACATGGGCCACGGCGGCCGCTACGTGCTCGACGTGGAGCCCGACGTGGAGGCCCGCCGGCGGGCGGTGGTGGATGCCCCGTGGACATGGCTGCGCCAGGTCCACGGGGCCGACGTGGTGGAGGTGCGGGGCCCCGGCGACGGGGCGGGCACGCGCGCCGACGCCGCCGTCACCACCGAGGCCGGCTGCGCCCTGGCCGTGCTGACCGCCGACTGTGCGCCGGTCGCGCTGTCCAGCCCCGAAGGCGTGATCGGCGTGGCCCACGCCGGTTGGATGGGGCTGCTGGCCGGTGTCCTCGAGCGCACCGTCGATCGCATGCGGGCCCTGGGCGCCTCGGAGGTGGCGGCCGTCGTCGGGCCCTGCATCCGGGCCGAGTGCTACGAGTTCGGCACCGAGCACCTCGACCGCGTGGCCGCCCGGCTCGGTGAGGGGGTCCGGGGCACGTCGGCCACCGGGACGCCCGCGCTCGACGTGCCGGCCGCGGCCCGGTCGGCCCTGGCTACAGTCGGCGTCAGCGACGTGGTGGAGGCCGGGCGCTGCACGGCGTGCGACCCGGACTACTTCTCCTGGCGCGCCGGCGGGGAGATGGCCCGCCAGGCGGTGGTCGCGTGGCGGTGACGGCTCCGGTCGTGGCCGAGCGCCTGGCCGAGGTCCGTGGCCGCATCGAGGCCGCCGGCGGCGCGCCGGAGCGCGTGCGCGTGGTCGCCGTCACCAAGGGCTTCGGCGCCGACGCGGTCCAGGCCGCACTGGCCGCCGGCGTGACCGACCTGGGAGAGAGCTACGCCGACGAGCTGGTGGCCAAGTCGACCGCGGCCACCGGCGGGGCGCCGCGGTGGCGGTGGCACTTCCTCGGACGGGTGCAACGCAACAAGGTCCGCCGGGTGGCCGGTGTGGTGCACCTGTGGCACGCCGTCGACCGGGTGGCCGCCGGGCGCGAGATCGCGGTGCGGGCGCCGGGCGCGCGGGTGCTCGTCCAGGTGAACGTCTCCGGCGAGGAGCGCAAGCACGGGTGCGGTTTCGACGAGGCGCCGGCGTTGGTCGACGACCTGCGTGGGCTCGGTCTCGACGTCAGAGGGCTCATGGCGGTCGGCCCCACCGGCCCTCCGGAGCTGGCCCGACCGGGGTACCGCCGGCTGGCCGGACTGGCCTCGGCGCTGGGACTGGGGGAGCGGTCGATGGGCATGACCGACGATCTCGAAGTGGCGGTCGAGGAGGGCTCGACGATCGTCCGCGTCGGGCGCGCGCTCTTCGGTACTCGAACTGGCGAAAACCAACTGCGACGATAGGGTGCAGAGGCCAAGGAGGCGACTCGCATGGCATCTATCTGGCGACGAACGATGGTGTACCTCGGTCTCGTCGACGACGAGGAGTACGAGGAATACGAGCCCTACGACGAGCCCGCGCCCGCGCCTCCGCCGCCCGCGTCCTCCCGCCGGTCGGTGAGGCCCGAGCGGCTCGAGCCGCGCGTCGATGCGCGGTTCGAAGCGCTCCACGAGCCCCGCTTCGATCGCATGGAGCGGCCGGAGCCGGCCTACGAGCCGGAGCCGAGCATGGGTGCTGTGCGCACCCTGCCCCGCGAGGAGAGCTCCATCACCATCCAGCAGCGGCCGTCGGTGGTGCGGCCCATCACGCCGGAGAAGAGCCCGCGCGTCCACGTGGTGGCCCCGGCCGGGTTCAACGACGCCCAGGAGATCGGCGACAAGCTCAAGGCCAACCAACCCGTGATCGTGAACCTGCAGGGCGTCGACCGCGACCTGTCGCGCCGGCTCATCGACTTCGCCAGCGGCGTCACGTACGGATTGGCCGGCCAGATGGAGCGGGTGGCCGACCAGGTCTTCCTGCTCACCCCGTCAAACGTGGAGGTCTCGGCGGAGGAGAAGCGGCGCCTCCAAGAGCGCGGCCTCTATCGCGCCTAACCGATGGCGTATCTCATCTGCCAGCTCCTGCTGGCGTACCTCATCGTCATCTTCGCCCGCATCATCTGCTCGTGGTTCCCCATCGCCCCGGAGTCGACGCTGGCGTCGATCTACGCCTTCCTGCACACCGTCACCGAGCCCGTCCTGGGCCCCCTGCGCCGGGTGATCCCGCCCATGGGCATGGGCGGCATGGGGCTCGACCTGTCGCCGCTGATCGTGATCTTCGGCATCACCATCCTGCGGTCGGTCATCTGCAGCGTCTGACATTTTCCGCCCGCCGGAGCCGTGGGCGTAGCATGGTGGATGGGTCGACCGACGAGAGCCCTACCCGCTCTCGCGTCACGTGCCGGCGGGCGCTTACGATGCCCAGGCTCGTCTTCGAGGAATGAGGTGGTGATGTGGTGGTCCTGGTGAGCTTCGCGCTGGTCCTGGCCGCAGCGGTGACGCTGGTGGTCGGCCTCCTGCAGTCGGGCCTGACATTGATCTACGTGTCGATCGCCTGCAGCGTGGTCGCCGGTCTGGTGCTGGCCGTGGCCGTACTGCGGGGTCGGCCGGAGCCGAAGCCGGCGGCGGCGGGCAGGCCGGTGTCGGCGCCGGCGGCGGCTCCGCCGCCTCCCGCTCCTACCCGCAGCTTCGAGCGGGCCCCGGCGCGCGAGCCGGAGCCGGCCACGGTCGGCGGCGGATGGGCGTCCGCGTCCACTGCCACCACCGAGGCG
>JALYGL010000272.1 GCA_030777125.1 Actinomycetota bacterium | reverse complement strand
GCGCGTCCACCAGCAACCGCAACTTCGAGGGCCGCCAGGGCAAGGGCGGGCGCACCCATCTGGTGTCGCCCGAGGTCGCCGTGGCCACCGCCGTCTCCGGACACTTCGCCACTCCCGGCGACCTGGGGGAGCGGTCCTGATGGAGCCCCGCCGCGTGGTCTCCGGTACCGCCGTCCCCCTCGACCGCAGCGACGTCGACACCGACCAGATCATCCCCGCGCAGTGGCTCAAGCGGGTCGAGCGCACCGGCTTCGGGGCCGGCTTGTTCGCTGCCTGGCGCGACGATCCCGCCTTCGTCCTCAACCAGCCCTGCTACGCCGGGGCCACCGTGCTGGTGGCGGGACCGAACTTCGGCACCGGCTCGTCGCGGGAGCACGCGGTCTGGGCGCTCGAGGACCACGGCTTCCAAGCGGTGGTCTCACCCCGCTTCGCCGACATCTTCCGCACCAACTGCACCAAGGTCGGCCTCGTGCCGGTGGAGGTCGACGCCGGCACCGGCGCTGCGCTCCTGCGAGCGGTGGCGGCCGACCCCGGGCTGGTGGTGACCATCGACATCGCCCGGCGCACGCTGTCGGCTCCGGGGGCAGGGATCCAGGCCGACTTCCCACTCGACGACTTCACCCGCCACCGCCTGTTGGAGGGCCTCGACGACGTCGACCTCACCCTCCGACACGCCGGGGCGATCGACGCCTACGAGCGCATCCGGCCCGCCTGGCTGCCCGTCTCCCACTGAACCGCAGAGGGATTCCGTCCGCACCGACGGGTCGCCGCCGAGGGCCAAGGTCGAGGAGCTGAAGGTCAAGCGCACCGACGGGGCTGCACCGGAGAGCTCGACCTCAGAGGCGCCGCTCGCCCCCTGATCAGCCGATGCCACCGCCCTTGGTCAGCTGGCCGAGGAGCTCGTGGCAACGGATGGCCCGCTGGGAGTCCTGGTCCTGGCACTGCCGGATGAACTCGGCCACGTCCTCGTGCCCATGGGCGTCGTCGAGGTACTTCCCGTACGCCTCGGCGGCCTTGAGGGCGTGGTACTGGATGCTCACCAGGTCGTAGACGATGTCGTCGGCTGGGGTGTGCTCGCTGCTCATGATCCCTCCCGGTCGGTGAGGCCAAGGCCTGCCCGGGAGGTCGGCGGCTCGAAACGTGGCCCGGCCGACGAGGCGTCTGTCCCTGGTCGAGCACCCGCTCGGCGTGTGGGACACCGTCGCCGCCGTCGAGCGACCGGCGCCAGGCGTCGAGCTACGGCGTGGCCTCGTGGCGGCGCACCGAGTCGTGGCGCTGTCGAACCCGCACCACCTTGTTGAGCGCGCTGAGGAAGGCCCGGGCCGACGCTTCCACCACGTCGGTGGACAGCCCCCGGCCCGACACCCGGATGCCGTCGGCGTCGAGCTGGACGATGACGTCGCCGAGGGCGTCGACGCCGCCGGTCACCGAGGAGACGTTGAAGTCGACCAGCGCCGCCTCGACGCCGGTGGCCGCCTTGATGGCCCGGCAGGCGGCGTCGATCATGCCGTCGCCGTCGGAGCTGGCCTCCAGCTTGTCACCGTCGTGCAGGAGCACGACGGTGGCCACCGGCGTCCCCACCGTCCCGCCCCGCACCTCGAGTGACTCCAGCTCGTAGCCGTGGTCGACGTGGCCGCCCAGCTCCTCGGCCACGATGGCCTCGAGGTCGGCGTCGGTGAGGGTGACCTTGCGGTCAGCCAGCTCCTTGAACCGCTGGAAGGCGGCGTTGAGGGCGTCGCCCTGGACGCGCAGGCCCATCCGTTCGAGGGTGTCGGCGAAGGCGTGGCGTCCCGAGTGCTTGCCGAGCACGATCTGGCGGCCGGTCTGGCCCACGGCGGCGGCGTCGATGATCTCGTAGGTGCCGCTGTCGGCCAGGACCCCGTGCTGGTGGATCCCCGACTCGTGGACGAAGGCGTTGCGGCCCACCACCGCCTTGTTGTACTGGACGGGGTAGCCGGTGAGCCGGGCCACCAGCCGGCTGGTGCGGGCCAGCTCCTCGGTGTTGATCCTGTGCTCGACGCCCGGGAACTGGTCGGCGCGGATGGTCAGCGCCATGACCACCTCCTCGAGGGCGGCGTTGCCCGCCCGCTCCCCCAGCCCGTTGACGCACACCTCCACCTGGCGGGCGCCGGCCTGCACCCCGGCGAGGGAGTTGGCCGTGGCCAGCCCGAGGTCGTTGTGGCAGTGGGTGGAGGTGACGTAGTCACCC
>JALYGL010000271.1 GCA_030777125.1 Actinomycetota bacterium | reverse complement strand
AGGCCGGCCACCGCGCCCGGCAGCCACGAGGCGCCGTCGAGCACGGGCACGGTGCGGGCCAGCAGGTAGGCGCCGGCGGCCACCATGGTGGCGGAGTGGAGCAGTGCGCTCACCGGGGTGGGGCCGGCCATGGCCGAGAACAGCCACGGGGAGAAGGGCAGCTGGGCCGACTTGGCCGCCGCCGCGACCAGCAGGCCGCCGCCCACCACGTGTGCCGGCCATCCCCGCAGCGCGGAGAGGTCGGCGTAGTCGGCGCCCTGGCCGACCGAGAGGGCCACGGCGGCGGCACCCACCAGGCCCAGATCACCCGTGCGGGTGGTGAGAAAGGCATGGGCCGCAAGTCTCGGCCGCTCCGGGTCCCGCCAGTCATGGGCGATGAGCGCCCATGAGAAGGCACCCACCAGCTCCCAGGCCACCAGCACGGTGAGCAGGTCGGCGGCGGCGACCAGGGCCAGCATGGCGCCGACGAAGGCGGTCAGCAGGGCCAGGAGGCGGGCGAGGGCATCGTCATCGCGCATGCTGACCGCGGCGTAGGCCGTCACCGGCAGGGCGACGGCCGGCACCAGCACGACCATCACCCGGCCCAGTCCTTCCACGCTCAGGCCCAAGGCGATCCCCGCTCCCCACCGCCAGCCGGCCGAAGGCTGGGCAGCGGCGGCCCAGGCCCCGACGAAAACCGTGAGCGCCATGGCCCCGACCGAGGCGGGCAACAGGGCGGCGGGGCGGCGCCGCAGGGCGGTGAGCGCAGCGGTGGCGGCCAGAGGGAGGAGGACGAGCAGCCAGGCCACGGGATCAGGCCCGCAGCCGCTTGAGCTTCTCGGTCATGTCGGCCTTGCGGATGCGGTAGATCCCGATGATCAGGGCGAAGCCCATGGCCGCCTCGACGGCCATGACCGTCATGATGATGACCGTGAGCAGCTGCCCCTTGGGCGACCCGCCGGTGCTGGCAGCCCACAGGGCCACCGCAGCCAGCATGGCGGCGTTCAACATGAGCTCGAGGCCCATCATGATCATGACGAAGGTCTGCTGGGACAGGGCGCCGTACACGCCGATGCCGAACAGGGCGGCCGCCACCACGAGCAGGGCCTCGAGGGTCATCCGTGCGACATCCCCGCATGCTCGCCCGGGTCCGTCTCCGCCTCGGTCCCGGCGTCGGCCTTCGTCGCGTCCGTCGCGGCCGGTGCCGCGTCGAGCGGTGGCGGGACCGAGCCCTCGTCGGCGTCGCCGTAGCGGCCCCGCTTGGAAGCCAGGGCCAGGGCGCCGATCATGGTGGCCAGCAACGTCACCCCGGCCGTCTCGAAGATCAGCATGGAGTCACCGAGCAGCTCGAGGCCCAGCTCGGCGGTGGGGTTGCGGCCCTGCTCCCGGGGCCGGTCGGGGAAGTCGGCCAGGAGGCCGACGAGAGCCAGGCCGACGAAGGCGGCCACCCCGGCGATCTTCGCCGTACGGTGCTGGTGGACCATGGTCATGGGGTTGAGCCCGGCCGGGTTCATCATGAACATGACCATGAACACGGCCATGATCGTCATCTCGCCGGCCATCATCAGCACCAGCACCAGGCCGAGGAACCGGGCGTGGAGCAGCACCATCACCGCGCCCACGCCGGCGAAGGAGGCCAGCAGCCAGTAGGCGGCCCGGACCATGGAGTCGGTGCGGAACACCAGCCAGGCAGCGACGACGCTGCCCGCCGAGAACAGCCAGAAAGCGACGTCGACGGCGAGCGAGGTGTTCACAGGGCGATGGCGCCGGACACGAACACGTCGACCAGGGCCAGGGGGATCAGCACGCTCCAGGCCACCACCACGAACCGCTCCAGGCGCACCCGGGCGACGCGGTGACCCAGTCGGGCCACGACGGCGAGCAGGACCAGGGTCTTGAGGGCCATCCACAGCCAGCCGGGGAGGACGGGGCCCTGCCACCCGCCCAGGAAGACCGCCGCGCCCATGGCGGCCACGGCCACCACGACGAAGCGTCGGGCCAGCTCCCACGCCAGGCGCTGGGGGCCGGATACCTCGACGGCGGTGCCGCCGGCGAGGTCGCGGGCGTCGGCGGTGTTCAACGGGCCCCAGAAGGCCAGCCCCGTTCCGGCGACGAGGTAGAGGGGGAGGCCGAGGGGCTGGCGGACGACATTCCACAGGTAGTGCTGCGACTCGACGATGGCGCCGACGGACAGGGACTCGGCCGGTAGGGCGGCGGCGATCAGCACCAGGGCCAGCGGCATCTCGTACGACAGGGCCAGCGCGATGAACCGGTACCCGCCGACGAGGGGGAGTGGCGAGTTGGCCGACCAGCCGTGCAGGTAGACGCCGACCATGACCAGGGCCATCGCCGCCCCGAACAGCACGATCCCGTCGGCCACGTCGGCGACCGCGACGCCCCGGTCGAGGGGGACGGTGGCGAGCGCGGCTGCGGCCATGCCCGCCAGCAGGGCGGGGGCCAGGGCCCAGGCCTGGGAGTCGGGCCGCTCGGTCGCCGTGGGACGGGTGACGAGGAGCAGCGCAGCGGTTCGGGCGGGCCCGAGAACGATGCGGCCGGGCCTGACGCCTCGTCCGGCCACCCGATGGGCGTTAGCCCGGTCGAGGACGGCGAAGGCGTAGGCGCCGAAGGCCAGGACGGCGCCGATGAGCAGCACCGCGGGCAGCGGCGCCGTCCAGCTCATGCCGCGGTCGGAGCCCGCTGCCCGACGGCGGCCTCCTCCACGTCGAGGTCCAGGCTGGCGACGGTGGTGATCGCGTCGCCCCACTCCTGACCGGCGAGGAGCCGGGGGAGGAGGCCGAGGAGCGCGGTCGACGGCAGAGGTTCACCGGTGCGGAGAGGTCCACGGGGGCCCTCGAGGGCGGGCCCCGGCCGCCGCAGGCGAGAACCGGCACGCCCGGCCAGCTCCAGGGCCTGGACGGCCTCGTCCAGGCGCTGTCGCAGCCGGGCCCGGGCATCGCCGGCGCGGTGGATCACCGGCGAGAAGCCGAGGTCCTGGTAGGCGGGGTCGTCGAGGCGGGCGTCGACGGTCAGCCCGGCGGCCCGCGCCACCGGGCCACCGGTGACCTC
>JALYGL010000270.1 GCA_030777125.1 Actinomycetota bacterium | reverse complement strand
CCCTGATGTTCCAGGACGCCGCGCTCTTCCCCTGGCTCACCGTGGCCGACAACGTGGCCTTGCCTCTCCGCCTCGCCGGCGTCGCCAAGCGCCAACGCCGAGCCCGAGCCGACGAGCTGCTCGCCTCCGTACACCTCGCCGGACAGGGCGACCGCCGGCCGCACGAGCTGTCGGGCGGGATGCGCCAGCGGGTCGCACTCGCCCGTGCGTTGGCCCAGGAAGCCGAGATCCTCCTCATGGACGAGCCCTTCGGAGCGCTCGACGCCATGACCCGCGACCTGCTGCACGACGAGCTGGAACGCCTCGGGGCTGAGCGCAACCTGACGATCCTGTTCGTCACCCACAACGTGCGAGAGGCGAGCCGTCTGGGCGACCGCATCGTGCTGCTCACCAGCCGGCCGGGGCGCGTGGCCGCCGCCTTCGACGTGCCGTTCCCCCGCCCTCGCCGGATCGAGTCGCCCGAGGTGTCCGAAACCGCAGCTGAGGTCACCGCTCGCCTGCGCCAAGAGGTGGCCCGCCATGCTCACCACTGACGCCCGCGACGTCCGCGTCCTCGATGGCCTCGACATCTTGGAGACGCCGACGGCGCCCGGACCTGGACGCCTGGTCCGCTTCTGGTCGGCATCGTGGCCGAAGCTGGCTGCCATGGTCCTGCTCGTCGCCGTCTGGCAGGCCGTGGTGTGGAGCGGCTGGCGCGAGCAGTACCTGCTCCCGCCGCCTGGGCGCGTCTTGCGCGAGCTGCAGAGCATCGCCAGCGAGTCCGTGTTCTGGAAGGCGGTCGGCATCACCCTTCGGCGCGCCGTCGTCGGCTATGCCGTCGCCGTCGTGCTCGGCGCCGTCATCGGCCTGGCCGTCGCCCGGGTCCGGGTCGTGCGCGTCGCCGTCGGGTCGTTGATCACGGGGCTGCAGACCATGCCGTCGATCGCCTGGTTCCCGCTGGCCATCCTGTTCTTCGGGCTCGGCGAGGCCGCCATCATGTTCGTCGTGGTGCTGGGCGCGGCGCCGTCGGTGGCCAATGGGCTCATCGGGGGCGTCGACCACGTCCCCCCGCTGCTGGTGCGCGCCGGGCGAAGCATGGGCGCGGGAGGACTGTCCCTGTATCGCCACGTGGTCCTCCCGGCTTCACTGCCGGCGTTCGTCGGCGGCCTGAAGCAGGGATGGGCGTTCGCGTGGCGCAGCCTGATGGCGGGCGAGCTGATCGTGATCGTGGCCAACCGCCCGTCGATCGGGGCCAGCCTGCAGTTCGCCCGGGAGCTGGCCGACGCCGAGGCGCTGCTGGCCACCATGATCGTCATCCTCGTCCTCGGCATCGTCGTCGACACCGCCTTCGGGCGGGCCGACGCCCGTATCAGGCACCGCTTCGGGTTGATCGACGCCGCCGCCTGAGCCGTGGCCGGAGGGCGGTCAGGCCCCCCAGGGCGGAACGGAGTTGGCGTACTTCTCCACCGGGACAGTCCCCGAGTCGTTCTTGTTGAAGCTCCAGTCGGGTTGCTTCTGCAGATGGCGCTCGTCGAGGTAGGCCGACTCGCCGCGGATGTCGAGGAGCTCGGCGATGAGGGCCGGTTCGGTGGCCGGACGCTCACCGGAGATGTGGGCGGCCATCTCGTCGGCGAAGTGCTCGAGGATGCTGGTGACGACGGCTTGCTGCTGACTGGCCAGGAAGCAGCGGGAGCGGTCGGCCACCGTGGTCAACCGCTTCTGGATGACGCCGAAGTCGTGCCCCCGGGCGTCGGACGTGCTCAGCTTGGCCAACCGCTCGGCCAGGGTGATGCCGTCGAGCTTGCAGGGCGAGCACTGCCCGCAGGACTCCACGGCCAGGAACCGGGCCACGCCCGCGGCCACCGCGGCCATGTCGTCGGAGTCGTCGAAGACGATGAACGCCCCGGACCCCAGCCCGCTGCCGATGTCGCGCAGGGCTTCGTAGCTCACCGGGGTGTCGAGCTTGTCGGCCGGGATGATGCCGACGGCCACGCCCGACAGGACCGCCTTGATGGTGCGGCCCCGCCGAGGCCCCCCGCCGATGGCGTCGATGACCTCCCGCAGCGGAGTGCCCATGCGCACCTCCCCGACCCCGTGCCGCTTGGTGCTCCCGGTGACGGTGCACACCATGGTGCCGGGCGACTCCTCGGTGCCGTAGGTGCGGAACCAGTCCGCCCCGCGGTGGATGATGCGGGCCACGTTGGCCAGGGTCTCGGTGTTGTTGACCACCGCCGGCGCGGCCGGGTCCTCTGTGCTGGTGCCCGACAGCAGGCCGCGCCGGAAGGTCGGGACCACGCGGGGGAAGGGCCAGCGGCCGTCGATGGTCTCCAGGAGGGCGCTCTCCTCGCCGTAGAGGTACTCGTCGGGGCCCTCGAAGACGAGCATGCGCACGCCCTCGCTCCAGCCGGCGTCCTCCGCCTCCTCGATGGCGGCCCGCATGCGGTCCACCTCTCCGGCGAACGACCGCTTCATGGCGAGCACGATCAGGTCGGCGCCCACGGTGTGGGCGGCGATGAGCGCCCCCTCCAGCACCAGGTACGGGTTGCGGCGCAGGATCGTCCGGTCCTTGAACGTGCCCGGCTCACCCTCGGCCGCGTTCACGATGACCGTGGGCGGCGACTCCGGCGTGCGGTTCTCCAGCACGGTCTGCCACTTCCGCCCGGTCGGGAAGCCCGCTCCGCCCCGGCCACGGAGTCCGGACGCCAGCACCGTGTCGATGATGGCCAACGGTCCCATCCGCAACGCCGTGGTCAGACCTTTGCCGCCGCCCCGCGCCACATAGTCGTCCAGGGAGATGATGGGCCTGGGGTACAGCACACGGTGTACCAGGGTCATACCGCATCGTATCCCCGCGTTGTGATTGTGATCACATTCACAATGGCCGCATGGCGGCGGGCAGTCACGTAAAGTGCCGGTCGATGGAGATCGAACCGCTCGTTTCCCGGGCCATCCTGACCGTCGAGCCCACCGACAGCCTTCGTGACGCGGCCGTGTGGATGATGGAGCGCGGGGTCGGCTCGGCCGTCGTGGTGTCCGACGGCAAGCCCGTCGGCATCGTCACCGACCGCGACGCCCTCCGCGTCATCGCCCGGGGCGTCGACCCCGACGTCGTCACCGTGAAGGACTGCATCATGAGGGGCCTCAGGCCCGTCCACCCGTCGCTCGATGTCCGGGAGGCGGCCCGCGTCATGCGGGAGAAGGGCTTCCGCCACCTGGTCGTCGTCGACGACGACGACCGCCTGGTGGGCGTGTTCTCGATGCGCGACCTGGTCGTCGGCCTGCTGCAGGAGCAGCGCACCGCCCCGACCCCGTGATCCGAGGGCGGGCCCTTCCGGGAGCCCGTCGCCCGTAGAGAATGCACATCTCCGCCAAGGCCGATTACGCCATGCGGGCCCTGCTCGCCCTCACCGCGGACGAGTCCGACGGCGGCCTGGCGCCGGTGCGGGCCGAGGACCTGGCCCGGTCCCAGGGCCTGCCGGTGAAGTTCGTGGAGAACATCCTGGTCGACCTGCGCCGGGCGGGGATCGTGGCCAGCCAGCGCGGGGGCGGCGGTGGCTACCGCCTGGCCCGCCCGGCGTCGGCCATCACCCCGGCCGACGTCATCCGGGCCCTGGACGGGCCCCTGGCCGACGTCCGCGGCCTACGCCCGGAGGCGGCCACCTACGAGGGCTCGGCCGAGCACCTGCGCGACGTCTGGGTGGCGGCCCGGGCCAGCCTCCGCTCCGTCCTCGAGCGGGTCACCCTCGCCGACATCGTCTCCGGCCACCTCCCCGACGAGATCCACACCCTCACCCTCGACCCCGACGCCTGGCGATCCCACTAGCCGAGCGACCCCTGGCCGCCGGCCGCGGTGAGTAGAGGCCGGTCGCAGCGGCGGAGCGAGTGGGTGGCGGGCCGGCGGGGCAGGGGGCCCCCGCCGGCAGCGGCGGGCGAGGTCCGCAGGACCCGGGTGCCCGCCGCCATGAACAAGGTGGGAGGCGCCGGGCGGGGCGGGAACCGCTCGGCGCCTCTACCACCGGCTGCGCCCGGGCGGCGGGCCCGGCGCATATCCGCAGTGTACGACTGCGGGGACACTATGTAGCCGCGTCGGAGCGACTATGCGGGGTGCCTCTTGGCCTCGTCGGCCAGGTCGTTCTCGACCATCATCTCCACCAGTTCCCGGAACCCGACCCTGGGCTTCCACCCCAGCCTCTCGCGGGCCTTGGTGGCGTCGCCGGTGAGGATGTCGACCTCGGCCGGACGGGTGAAGCGGGGGTCGACCTGGACCAGGGGGGCCCAGTCGTCGATGCCAACGGCGGCGAAGCTGACGTCGAGCAGCTCGCGGATGGTGTGGGTCTCGCCGGTGGCGATGACGTAGTCGTCGGGCTGGTCCTGCTGGAGCATCAGCCACATGGCCTCGGTGAAGTCGCCGGCATAGCCCCAGTCCCGGGCCGCATCCAGGTTGCCCAGGGCCAGGTGCTCCTGCAGGCCCAGGCTGATGCGGGCCACCCCGTTGGTGACCTTGCGGGTGACGAACTCCATGCCCCGCCGGGGGCTCTCGTGGTTGAAGCAGATGCCCGAGCAGGCGTAGAGCCCGTAGGCCTCCCGGTAGTTGACGGTGATGTAGTGGCCGAACACCTTGGCCGCCCCGTAGGGCGAGCGGGGGTGGAACGGGGTCTGCTCGGTCTGGGGGGTCTGGCGGACCTTGCCGAACATCTCCGACGACGACGCCTGGTAGAACCGGACGCCGCTGTGGGCCCCGCCCACCACCCGGATGGCCTCCAGCATGCGCAGCACCCCCAGGCCGGTGATGTCCGCGGTCAGCTCGGGCTGGCGGAACGACAGGGCCACGAAGCTGACCGCACCCAGGTTGTAGACCTCGTCGGGCTGGACCTGCTCCACCACCCCGATGAGCGACGACAGGTCCTGCAGGTCGCCCTCCACCAGCTCCAGCTCAGGGGTCTCCTCCTGGACCATCTGGATCTTGGGGTTGGCCTGGCCCCGGACCATGCCGAACACCTCGTAGCCCTTGGCCACGAGGAGCTGGGCCATGTAGCGGCCGTCCTGGCCGGTGATGCCGGTGACGAGGGCTCTGGGCACGTCCAGCAACGTAGCCTGCCCAACCGGACGGAGCCGAGGCCGCCGAGGTCGTACCCTATGGTCCGGTGGACCGCTCCCAGGTGACACAACAGCTTCCTACGGTCGCGCCGGGCAACCGGGACCGCCGGCCGCCGCCGCCGTCCGGTTCGTTCCGGGCCCGGCGGGTGACTGTGCTCGCCATCGTCGGCGCCCTCGGCTTCGTCGTCGCCGTCTGCGCCGCCTGGGGCCTCGACAGCTACCTGAACCGCGACCGCGTCGGCCGCAACGTCACCCTCGCCGGCCGGGCCATCGGGGGCATGGAACGGCCGGCGGTGGCGGAGGCGGTGGCCCGGCTGGCCGCGGAGTACACGGCCGCGCCCGTCGCCATCAGGGCAGGGGACGCCAGCTTCGAGGTCGGCGCCGCCGACCTGGGCCTTTCGCTGCAGCAGCAGGGCACCGAGGCGGCAGCGATGGCCGTCGGTCGGGAAGGCTTCGTCGCCTCGCGCGTCTGGAGCTGGGCCCGACGCCTGGTGGTCTCCCGACCGTCGCCCGTGGTCGTCGACGTCGACGAAGCGGCCGTCGCCCGCGTGGCTGTCGAACGCGACCCCAAGCGGGTGGCCCCTGTCGAACCGACCATCACCGTGAAGGACGACCGGATCGTCGCCGTCCCCGGCGTCCCCGGCGACGGCATCCCGCCGGACTCACTGGCCGCCGCCCTTTCGACGATGGCGCCCGAGGGGCTGCCGTTCTCCGTCGACGTCGAGCGGGCGCCCGTCCCGCCCCGCTTCGCCATGGCCGAGGCCGAACAGCTGGCCGGTGAAGCCGAGCGCCTGGCCGCCACCGGGCTGCCGGTGTCGGCCGCGGGGACGACCGCCACCGTCCCACCCCCCACGATCCGCAGCTGGCTGACCGCGGTGGCCGAGCCGGACCGCCTCCGGCTGGGCGTCGACACCCAGGGCAAGGTGCCCGAGACCCTGCGGGAGATCCTGCCCAACGCGGGCAAGCCCGCGGTCGACGCCGGGTTCGTGGTGCGCGGCGGCTCCGTCGTGATCACCCCGGCGGCCAATGGCACCGGGTGCTGCGCACCCGAGGCGGCGGCGGTCGTCGAGCGCGCCCTGCTGAACCGACCCCCGGGCGACGACCCGGTGCAACTCCCGCTCCGCACCGTCGTCCCCAAGCGCACGGAGGAGGCGGCTCGGGCCCTGGGCATCAAGGATCAGATCGGCACGTTCACCACCAACCACCCCGGCGGCCAGCCCCGCGTGGCCAACATCCACCGCATCGCCGACACCGTCCGGGGGCAGGTCATCGAGCCCGGGGGCACGCTGTCGCTGAACGGGGTCGTGGGCCCGCGCACGGCGGCAAAGGGCTACGTGCCGGCGCCGATCATCGACGGTGAAGGCAAGTTCAACGAGGCCGTCGGCGGCGGGGTCTCCCAGTTCGCCACCACCATGTTCAACGCCGCCTTCTTCGCCGGCCTCGACATCCCCAGCTACGGGATGCACGGCCTCTACATCGACCGCTACCCCTACGGCCGCGAGGCCACGCTCGACTATCCCAGCCTCGACCTGCGCGTGCGCAACAACACGCCCCACGGCGTCCTGGTCTGGACCAGCTACACCGACACGTCGATCACCGTGACCCTCTACTCGACCAAGACGGTGTCCGGCGAGCAGACCGGCCAGACCACGTCGCCCCGCGGCGAGTGCACCTCGGTGGTCACCGAGCGCACCCGCACTTACACCGACGGGCGCACCGCGGTCGACCGGTTCACGGCCCTCTACGCACCCAAGGAGGGGGTGAAGTGCACATGACCGACGTCCAGGGCCGCATCCGGGCCGTGGCCATCGGCCGCATCGTCCTGGGGGCCAGCTTCGTCGTGGCCCCAGGGCTGGGCCTGCGGGCCTGGCCCGGGAACGACGAGGCCCGCGGCCCAGTGAGCCGGCTCCTGGCCCGCTCGGTGGGCGTACGCGACATCGCCCTCGGTATGGGGACCCTCCTGGCGGTGCAGCACGACACCCCGGCGCGGGGGTGGCTGGAGGCGACCATGCTGGCCGACGCGGGGGACGCCGCCGCCATCCTCCTCGGCTTCCGCCACCTGCCCCGCGTGCGGGCGGTGGCCATGCTGGGGGCGTCGGTCGGCGCCGCCGTGGCCGGCCGGCGGCTCGTCTCCGACCTCGGCTGAGCGGGTCACGTGCCGCAAGCCGACGTGGTGGTGGTGGGCGGCGGGCCGGCCGGAGCGGCGGCCGCCATCACCCTGGCCCGAGCCGGTCGCGACGTCCTGGTGGTGGACCGGGCCCGATTCCCCCGCGACAAGTGCTGCGGCGACGGGCTCACCGCGGGTGCCCTGCGGGAGCTGGAGGACCTGGGCCTGCGCCCCGGATCGGTGGCCGACTGGCAGCCGGTCGACGACGTGTGCGTGCGGGGGCCGTCGGGGCATGCCGTCCGATTCCCCCTCCCCCGGGGGGACGGCCTGTTCGCGGTGGTCGCGCCGCGGGCCCAACTCGACGCCGCTCTGGTCGACGTGGCCCGGGCCGCCGGCGC
>JALYGL010000269.1 GCA_030777125.1 Actinomycetota bacterium | reverse complement strand
CCACGGCCCCGAACTGCTCATGGCAGGGACAACGAGTGGCGGATCTCGCGGGCAAGCGAAGCGACGGGCGTGTCGCCCGATTCCGCCACCGGACGGAGAAGGTGCTCGATCAGTGGCCGTTCCAACGCGCCGGGCTCCGGCTGCCACGACTCGAGAACCACGATGTCGTGGCCCTGCTTGAGCCGTATCTGCACGACGACGCCGTCGCGCCCTCCCCCAGACTGCGGCCCGCATCCGTGGAGCCGCTCGACCGCGGTCCACACGGCGTCGAGTTCCGGACGGTCGACGACCAGCACCGTCGACGCCGGCCGAGCCAGGTGCGTCTCCTCCGGCCTGACGTCGTCGGGACGTCGCACGGGGAGGTGACGGAAGGCCCAACCGGCGGCTGACGCCGGCGGCGCCGCAGCGTGCAGGAGCGCTTCCTCCTCATCGCCTTCCACCGTGACCACCAAAGGGGGATGGAAGGTCGGTCTGAACACCAACTGGACCCACCGTCCCCGGGCCGGAGGCTCCCAGGAAGCGCCGGCCGCCTCGACCACGGACCGAAGTCGGGACATGCGAACGTTCGTGTCGTCGTCGCCCTTGTCCGGCGAAGGAGCCGGGGACATCGTCACCGCCGGTTCTCTCTGCCCAAACGGGTGGCTAGATCGGCGACGCGGGCGGCGACCTCGGGTGGTTCGCACACCTGGACGTCGGCCACCACCGCCAGCAAGGCAATGGCCGTGTCCAGCGACTCAGGCGACTCGGCCCGGAGCCGGATGCGGCACGTGTCCTCGCCGAGCACCTCGACGTCCCCGCCGGCCCAACCCACGACCTCGCGGACCCGTTCGGCCGGCCCGCCGGCGACGACGGTGGCGTCGTGGGGCATCGCCAGTCGCCCCGGCGCACGTCCCAGCCACCAGGTACCACCGCCGGGCGGCGGACACCAGCTGGTTGGGCTGCCCCAGGCGCCAGGTCTCCTTAGGAGCTGGAGCACCCGGCCGTCGGATCGTTCACGGCCTCCAGATTCTTCCATACAGCGGCCAGGATCTGTCCGCATTGACCAGTACGTTTGGGTACGGCGATGACTTCTGGTCGGGCCCGGCGTCTCCATGGCGTTCGGAGGAATTCGCTTGACCTCAAGTTTCCTTGAGGGTTTACCCTGCCCCGCATGGCACCTCGGAGGATCGAAATGATCGATGACCACGCGGTCTCAGCCGATGGGCTGGTCAAGCGGTACGGCACGACCACCGCCCTGGCGGGGATCGACCTCGAGGTGCCGACAGGGACGGTCACGGCCGTGCTCGGACCCAACGGCGCGGGCAAGACCACGGCCGTGCGGATCCTCACGACGCTGACCGAGGCCGACGAGGGTCACGCCCGGGTGGCGGGGTTCGACGTCCGGACCCAGCCCAAGGAGGTGCGCAGGCGCATCGGCCTGACGGCGCAGGACGCCACGGTCGACCCGCTGCTGACCGGGCGCGAGAACCTGGTCATGCTGGGCGAGCTCCATCAGCTCCGCCGTCGGGACGCCATACGCCGGGCCACAGAGCTGCTCACCGAGTTCTCCCTCGAGGAGGCGGCCGACCGGCCGACGTCGGGCTACTCGGGAGGTATGCGGCGCCGGCTCGACCTGGCCGCCACCCTCGTCGCCCGGCCCCAGGTCCTGTTCCTGGACGAGCCCACCACCGGCCTCGACCCGCGCGGCCGGGCCGAGCTGTGGGGCGTCCTCGACACGCTGGTCGAGGGGGGCGCCACCGTGATGCTCACCACCCAGTACCTGGAGGAGGCGGAGCGGCTCGCCGACGACATCATCGTCATCGACCAGGGCCGCATCATCGCCCGGGGCGACGCCCGCAAGCTCAAGCGGGAGGTCGGCAGCGACCAGATCCAGGTCGTCGTGGTGGAGCCGACCCAGCTCGGCGACGCGGCCCGCATCCTGGCCGAGACCACCGGCACCACGCCCAACGTCGACGCCGCCACCCGCTCGGTCACCTCGCCCACCGGCGATGGGGTCCAAGGCCTCGTCGCCGTGGCCAAGAGGCTGGGCGACGCCGGCATCGCGGTCGACGACCTCGGCCTGCACCAGCCCAGCCTCGACGAGGTGTTCCTGACCCTCACCGGGTCGAAGGCCTCCGACGACGAGGTCTCCCCGACCCGGTCCGACATCGCCCAGGAGGCGACGGCATGAACATGGCGACCCTTCCCGCAACCGTCACGCCGGCGGCCGACGACCACCTGGAGCAGCCCAGAGGTCTGGTCCACGACATCGTGGTGATCACCCGGCGTGGACTGACCCACCTGAAGCGCCAGCCCGAGGCGTTGGCCGACGCCACCATCCAACCGATCATGTTCGTGCTGCTGTTCGCCTACGTGTTCGGCGGGGCCATCGACATCCCGGGCGGCGGCAGCTACCGGGAGTTCCTCATGGGTGGCATCTTTGCCCAGACCATCGTGTTCACCGCCTTCGGGGTGGCCATGTCGCTGGCCAACGACCGCAAGAACCAGGTCGTCGACCGGTTCCGCTCGCTGCCCATCTCCACGGCCGCAGTGCTCGGTGGCCACGCGGTGACCAACCTCATCAAGTCGATGCTCCCGATCGCCCTCATGTCGCTGTGCGGCCTGCTCATCGGCTGGAGGGTGCAGAGCGGCATCGGCGACGCGGTGATGGGCTATGTCCTCCTGATCGCCTTCGCCTTCGCCATGATCTGGGTCGGGGTGGTCCTCGGCAGCGTGGTGGCCACACCGGAGGGCGTCCAGGGGGTCGCGTTCGGCGTGCTCTTCCCCGTGACGTTCATCGCCAGCACGTTCGTCCCCACCACGACCATGCCCGGCGTCCTGCGGTGGATGGCCGAGTGGAACCCGGTCACCGCCGTCGCCGACGCCGCCCGCATCCAGTTCGGCAACCCCAACACGCCCACCGTGCCCGGTGATCCGTGGTCGATCGCCCACCCCATGGCCTACTCCTGGATCTGGATCGTCGGCATCATCGTGCTCTGCGCCCCCTTCGCGGTGCGGGTGTACAAGCGGTCGGTCGCCAAATAGCGCCCGATCGGGGGCAGCGGCCTAGGGCTGGGGATCGAGCGGACCGAGCAGCTGGTCCATGAGCGCCGGGACGGCGGTCGGGTCGAACGGTTCGTGCAGCAGGAGGCGGCGGACCATGATGGGGCCGATCAGGCACTCGGCCACCAGGCCGGCGTCGGTCCCGACCGGGAACTCCCCCGCCCGCACGCCCTCCTCGAGCAGGTCGACCAGCACCTGGCGACGGCCCCAGGCCACCCTCCTCTGGATGGCCAGCACCTCCGGGTCGCGCTCGGCGGCGTCGATGATGGCGGGAAGGCACGACGACCAGGTGGAGTCGGCCATGTTCTCCGCCATGTGACGGAGCAGTCCGGTCAGGCGTTCCCGCACCGACCCGCCGGCCGGAGCGACGAGCCCGGCCCGGAGGGTGCGTACGGCGTCCTCGACCAGGTCGAGCTTGCCGCACCAGTGCCGGTAGATCGTGCTCTTCCCCACACCGGCCCGGGCCGCCACCCCCTCCACCGTCAGACCGCCGTAGCCCACCTCACCGAGCACCTCGAGGGCAGCGGACAGGATCACCGTCCGGGACCGCTCCACCCGGGGGTCGGGTGCCCGGGCGACGCCCTGGGTGGGAGACGGCGGCGAGCCGGCCGGGTCCACGGCTCAGGCGGCGCGGTCCGCGCTGGGGGCCGCCGGCTGGGTCACACCGTCGGCTGCCTCCTCGACCCGCCGGGAGAACGCCGAGTACACCACCGCAGCGGTCACCAGGGCGAGGGCGGCAGCCACCCCGGTGGCGACGTTGAATGCGTGGGTGAAGGCTTCACCGGCTCGGGCCGCCAGCTCCGCCCCGCCCGGTAGGCGGTCGGCGATCACCGTGGCCGCGCCGACCGACTCCGCCGCCGCCCGGCGGACGTCGGGCGGCAGGCTCAGGCCATCGAGGTCGACCGCCGAGCGGTACGCGGCGCTTCCGATGCTGCCGAGCACGGCGATGCCGAGGGCCCCGCCCACCTCGCGGGTGGTGTCGTTCACGGCCGAGCCCACTCCGGCCTTGGCGTGCGGGACCGCGCTCATGATGCTCCCCGTGGCCGGGGCGGCGGTGAGGCTCATCCCCGCACCCATGAGGACGAGGGCGCACACGAGCACCGGGTACGGGGTGCGAGGGTCGATCTGGCTCAGCACCGTGAACCCCGACGCCACCAGGAGGAAACTGAGGGCCATGACCCGGCCGGTGCCGACCCGCTCCGCGACCGCCGCGCTGCGCGGCGCCACGGCCACGAGCGTCATGGCCATCGGGAGGGTGGCCATCCCGGCATTGAGGGGCGAGTAGCGGCGCACGAACTGCAGGTAGAGGGTGAAGAGGAAGAAGAAGCCGAACATGATGAAGAAGGCGACCGTCACCACGCCGCTGCCCACGCTCATGCGCCGGTCACCGAACAGTCCCAGCGGGAGCATCGGGTGCGGGCTCCGGCGCTCCCACGCCACGAACGAGCCCAGCCCGACGGCCGCGGCGGCGAACGCGGCGAGCACCGTGCTGTCGGTCCAACCGCGCTCCGGCCCCTCGATGATGCCGAAGATGAGGGCACCGAGCCCGATCAGCGACAGCACAGCGCCGACCGGGTCGAGGGGTGTGGCCGCTGGGTCCCGGGACGTGGGCGAGAAGAGCCACACGGCCGTGGCCACCAGGGCCACGATCGGCACGTTGACCAGCAGGGCCGAGCCCCACCAGAAGTTCTCCAGCAGCGCCCCCGACACCATCGGCCCCAGCGCCCCGCCGGCCCCGGCGAAGCCGGCCCACACGGCGATGGCCCGGCGCCGCTCGGCCGGTGGGAAGACGGTGGCGATCAGGGACAGCGTGGCCGGCATCACGAAGGCGGCGCCGATCCCGTTGATCACCCGGCCCACGATGATCTGCGTCGCGCCGGTGCCGATCCCGCCCACGACGGAGCCGGCGGCGAAGATGGCCAGGCCGACGAGGAAGGTGCCCTTCCGTCCGAAGCGGTCGGCGATGGCGCCGGCGGGCAGGAGCAGGGCGGCGAACACGAGGGCGTAGACGTCGACGATCCACTGCAGGTCGCTGGCACTGGCGTCGAGCTCCCGCTGCATGCTCGGAAGAGCCACGTTCAGGCCGGCCACGGACATGACCACCATGACCAGTGACAGGCACATGACGGCGAGGAGGAACCACCGGCGCCGGTGGATGACGGGATCCTGGTGCAGAAGGCGGTCCGTTGCCGGCGTCGGGGGCGACATCTCGTCCATGGCGGTGGTCCTTCGAAACGCCGCCGTATCGCTACAGGACTATCACCTATCGAAACTCCGTGCGGACCTCACCGGTGGACGCCCCGGTAGGGTCGGGGCATGGCGAACGCCGCCCAGTTCATCTTCACCATGCGGAAGGTCAGCCGCTTCCACCCTCCCGACAAGGAGGTAGTGAAGGACATGACGCTGGCCTTCTACCCGGGAGCGAAGATCGGCGTGATCGGCCCCAACGGCTCGGGGAAGTCGTCGCTGCTGCGGATCATGGCGGGGGTGGACGACGGCTACACCGGCGAGGCCCGCCTCTCCCCCGGGTTCACCCGCGGGCTGCTGGAGCAGGAGCCCCACCTCGACGAGGGGAAGGACGTCAAGGGCAACGTCATGGACGGCGTGGGCGCGGTGGCCGACCTGCTGCACCAGTACGACGAGGTCCTGGCCCGCTACGCCGACCCGGACGCCGACTACGAGAAGATCGGCGAGGACCAGGCCCGGCTGGAATCCGAGATCGAGGCCAAGGGGGCCAACGACCTCGAACGCCAGATCGAGATCGCCATGGACGCCCTGCGCCTGCCACCGGGCGACGCCGCCGTGGCCACCCTCTCCGGTGGCGAGCGCCGCCGGGTGGCCCTGTGCCGGCTGCTGCTGTCGAAGCCCGACCTGCTCCTGCTGGACGAGCCCACCAACCATCTCGACGCCGAGTCGGTGGCCTGGCTGGAACGGACTCTCCAGGAGTACCCGGGGACGGTGGTCGCCATCACCCACGACCGGTACTTCCTCGACAACGTGGCCCAGTGGATCCTGGAGCTGGCCAACGGCCGGGGCACACCCTTCGAGGGCAACTACTCGGGATGGTTGGAGCAGAAGCAGGAGCGCCTGCGCCTGGAGCAGAAGGCCGACAGCGCCCGGGCCAAGACGCTCGAGCGCGAGCTGGAGTGGGTCCGCATGGGCGCCAAGGCCCGCCACGCCAAGTCCAAGGCGCGCCTCGACGCCTACGACAAGCTGTTCGCCGAGGCCCGCGAGGCGGAGGGAGCCGCCCGCCGCCTGGAGATCGCCATCCCCCCCGGCGAGCGGCTGGGCGACCTGGTCGTCGAGGTGGAGAACCTGACCAAGGCCTACGACGACCGCCTGCTCATTGAGGACCTGTCGTTCTCACTGCCGCCGGCCGGCATCGTCGGAGTGGTGGGCCCCAACGGCGCGGGTAAGACCACGCTGTTCCGGATGCTCACCGGCCAGGAGAAGCCGGACAGCGGCTCCATCACCATCGGGTCCACCGTCGAGCTGGCCTACGTCGACCAGAGCCGCGATGCCCTCGACCCGGACAGGACCATCTACGAGGAGATCACCGGCGGCCAGGAGTTCTTCCGGATCGGCACCAGGGAGGTCAACGGGCGGGCGTACGTGGCGTCGTTCAACTTCACCGGTTCGGACCAGCAGAAGCCGGTGGGCAAGGCGTCCGGGGGCGAGCGCAACCGCGTCCACCTGGCCAAGATGCTGCGCCGCGGCGGGAACGTGCTGCTGCTGGACGAGCCCACCAACGACCTCGACGTCGACACCCTGCGGGCGCTGGAGGACGGGTTGGAGTCGTTCCCCGGCTGCGCGGTGGTGATCAGCCATGACCGGTGGTTCCTCGACCGCATCTGCACCCACGTGCTCGCCTTCGAGGGCAACTCCCAGGTGCGCTGGTTCGAGGGCAACTTCGCCGACTACGAGGCCTGGCGGCGCAAGGAGCTGGGTGCCGCGGCCGAGCAGCCCCACCGGATCAAGTACAAGCCTCTGGTCCGCTAGCGCCACAACCGACGTGCCAACTGCTGCCCGTACCCCCTAGCGTCGTGTCCGTGGACCCCTCCGCAACCGGCTACCGGCCCGACCCGCCGGCCGACGTGTTCATGCGCAGGCTGCTGCGCGTCCGCACCGGTGAGGCCACCCGCGAATCGGCCCAGAAGGCGTTCAGCACGTCGATCCTGCTGTCGACCGTCCGGTGCATGCTGACCTACGTCGTGCTGCCGCTGCTCAAGCCGGTGGTCGACCTCAGCGGCGGCGTCGGCCCGGTCCTCGGCCTGCTCATCGGCACGGTGTCGGCGGTGGCCATCATCGCCTCCATGCGCCGGTTCTGGGCCGCCGCCCACCGCATGCGTTGGGCCTACACCGTGGTCGGCGGCGGGATCCTGGTCCTCCTGCTGGTGCAGGCCGTCGGAGACGTCGCCGCCCTGCTGTGATGGGCGCCACCGGCGAGCACCGCGACCCCGGAGACGACCGGCCCGCACCGCCGGTGCGGCGGGGGCCGGTGGCCTGGCTGTGGTTCGGGGCGGGCTGGCTGGCGGTGGGGCTCGGGGCCCTAGGGGTTATCGTCCCCGGCCTGCCCACCACGGTGTTCTTCATCGTGGCCGCCTGGTGCTTCGCCCGGTGCAGCCCCCGCTTCGAACAGTGGGTCCTCGACCTGCCCCGCATCGGGCCCATGGTGCGGGACCACCGGGCCGGGCTGGGGATGCCCCGGCGGGCCAAGGCGGTGGCCGTGGCCATGATCGTGCTGTTCGCCGGCGGAAGCGGGCTGTTCCTCATCGACAACCGCACCGTCGGCGCGGTCGTGATCGCCGTGGGCCTGGTGGGCGTGGCCTACGTCACGCTGCGGGTGCCGACCCGGGAGAAGGTGCTGGCGCAGCGGTCGACAGCCAGCCCGTGACCACCGCGATCCACAGGTGGAAGCCGGTGGCCGGGACGGCCTCGGCCAGCGGAGCCCGCATGGCCCGCGACAGGACCACGCCCGCGACACACGCAGCCACCTCCACCCAGACCAGGGTGTAGGCCCGCGACCGGCGGGCGCCGGGGCGCTGCCCGGCGGCGTACCGCCACATCAGAACCGGGAGCGACAGGCCGAGCACGATGCCGGCCGTGGTGTGGACCTCGTGGGCGCCCCCCGCTCCGTCGATGGGCACCAGGGCGGCGACCACCTGGCCGGCCTGGCCGACGAGGAAGGCGGGCAGGAACCCGGACGCCGGCGACCCGTCCCGATGGACGGCCCAGGCGAAGGCGACCAGCAGTACCGAGGCCACCAGCAGCCCGCCGCGGAACAGGGCGAGCGACCTCGGGTCGGTGCCGAGGTAGCTGAGCGGCCGGTCGTCGGAGAACCCGAGGCCTGTCCGCCGCATGCCCAGGCCCATGGTCGTCCACAGCACGGCGACGGCGACCACGCCCGCGTATCGGAGGAACGGGCCGATGGAGCCAGCCTACGACGCCGGGGTCAGCGTCGCCCGGACCTGGCGAGCCATCTCCAGGTCCTCGCGCGAGACGACCACGAGGGTGCGCACCGGCGCCCCGGCGGCGGTGATCTCGGCGTCGCTCGACGTGATCGCGTTGGCGGCCTCGTCGACGGCCACGCCGAGGAAGCCCATGCCGCGGGTGGCGGCGGCCCGGACGGCGGGCTGGTGCTCCCCCACTCCCCCGGTGAACACCAGGACGTCGAGGCCGCCCGTCGCCGCGGCCATGGCCGCCACCTCCCGTCGCAGGCGGTGGACGTAGACGTCGACGGCCAGCCGGGTGTCACCGCGGCCCAGCTCGCGCAGGTCTCCCGACGTGCCGCTGAGCCCGGCCAGGCCCGATTCCCGCTCGAGGCCGTGCCTCACCTCGGCGGCCGACAGGCCGCCCTCGGTCTGCAACCACAGGACCAGCCCCGGGTCGACCGAGCCGGACCGGGTGGCCATGACCAACCCCTCCAGGGGCGTGAAACCCATGGTCGTGTCGACGGACCGGCCGCCCACCGAGGCGCACAGCGACGCGCCTGCCCCCAGGTGGCAGCTGACGACCCGCAGACCGCCAGGCACGGGCCCGGTGAGCTCCGCGGCCCGGCGCACTGCGTACTGGTGGGACAGACCGTGGAAGCCGAAGCGCCGCAGCGGCCAGCGCTCCCGCCACGCCGCGGGCAGGGCGTACGTGGCCGCCGCCGCGGGAAGGGTGGCGTGGAAGGCGGTGTCGAAGCAGGCCACCGCCGGGATCGCCGGATGCAGGGACCGGACGGCGCGGATGGCGGCGACCGACCGGGGCTGGTGCAGCGGCGCCAACGGGGTGAGCGCCTCGATCCGGGCCAGCACGGCGTCGTCGACGGGCGTCGGCCCGACCAGGTCGGTCCCGCCGTGGACCACCCGGTGGCCGACGGCATCGGCGCCGGCCAGCAGGTCGGCCGCGCCCGGGACTGTCCGGCCGTCCCAAGGGTCGAGATCGACGGCCCCCAGCACGGCGTCATCGGGGCCGACCAGGCGCAGTTTGAGGGTGCTCGAGCCGGCGTTGACGGTCAGGACGGCCAGGTCCACTCGCGCACCTCGGGCAGGTCCTCGCCGTAGCGGCGGGTCCACATCCGGTGCTCGGTGCGCTTGTCCAGCATGTGCTGGTAGACGTGGGCCGCCCGCGGGCCGAGCCCGGGAACCCGGTCGATCACGTCGAGGACCAGGTGGTAGCGGTCCATGTCGTTCATGACCACCATGTCGAAGGGCGTGGTGGTGGTGCCCTCCTCCTTGAAGCCGCGCACATGGAGGTTGCGGTGGTTGGTGCGGCGGTAGGTCAGGCGGTGGATCAGCCACGGATAGCCGTGGTAGGCGAAGATCACCGGCTTGTCGGCGGTGAAGACGGTGTCGAAGTCGCGGTCGGACAGGCCGTGGGGGTGCTCGGTCTCCGGCTGCAGGCGCATGAGGTCGACCACGTTGACCACCCGGACCCGCAGGTCGGGCAGGTGGGTGCGCAGCAGGTCGGCGGCGGCCAGCGTCTCCAGCGTGGGGACGTCGCCGGCGCAGCCCAGCACCACGTCGGGGTTGCCCCCGTCCTCCGTGCCGGCCCAGTCCCAGATGCCCAGGCCGCGGGCGCAGTGCAGGACGGCGTCGTCCATGCCCAGCCAGTTGAGGCAGGGCTGCTTGCCGGCCACGACCACGTTGACGTAGTTGCGGCTGCGCAGGCAGTGGTCGGCCACCGACAACAGGGTGTTGGCGTCCGGCGGCAGGTAGACGCGGATGATGTCGGCCTTCTTGTTGACCACGTGGTCGATGAAGCCGGGGTCCTGGTGGGAGAACCCGTTGTGGTCCTGCCGCCACACATGGGAGGTGAGCAGGTAGTTGAGCGACGCCACCGAGCGCCGCCACTCCAGGTCCCGGGTGACCTTCAGCCACTTGGCGTGCTGGTTGAACATGGAGTCGACGATGTGGATGAACGCCTCGTAGCAGGAGAACAGGCCGTGGCGACCGGTGAGCAGGTACCCCTCCAACCAGCCCTGGACGGTCTGCTCGGACAGCATCTCCATCACCCGGCCGTCGGGGGCCAGGTTCACGTCGACGGGGAGGACCTCGGCGTTCCACGCCTTGTTGGTCACCTCGTACACCGCCCCGAGGCGGTTGGACTCGGTCTCGTCGGGGCCGAACAGCCGAAAGTTGCGGCTCTCGGTGTTCAGGCTCATGACGTCGCGCAGCATGCCGCCCAGCACCCGGGTGGGCTCCGACGACGTCGCCCCGGGTGTCTTGACCTCGACGCCGTAGTCGCGGAAGTCGGGCAGCCGGAGGTCGCGCAGGAGCAGGCCGCCGTTGGCATGTGGGTTGGCCCCCATGCGCCGCTCGGCGACCGGCGCCAGGGCGGCCACCTCCGAGCGCAGGCGGCCGTCGTCGTCGAACAGCTCCTCGGGCCGGTAGCTGCGCATCCACTCCTCGAGGGCCCTGAGGTGATCCCGGTTCGACCGCACGTCGGCCACCGGCACCTGGTGCGATCGCCAGGTGTCCTCCACCGGGACGCCGTCGACCTCGGCCGGGCCCGTCCACCCCTTGGGGCTGCGCAGCACGATCATGGGCCAGCGAGGCCGGCCTGCGTGGCCTGAACGCACTGACCGGACTGCGTTGGGCCCCGCGGCGCGGATCTCGGCGATCTCGGCCAGGACCGTGTCGAGGGTGGCGGCCATGGCCTGGTGCATGGCCTCCGGCTCGCTGCCCTCCACGAAGTGCGGGGTGTGCCCGTAGCCCTCCAGCAGTCGGGTCAGCTCGTCGTTGCCGATCCGCGCCAGCACGGTGGGGTTGGCGATCTTGTAGCCGTTGAGGTGCAGGATCGGCAGGACCGTCCCGTCCCGTGACGGGTCGACAAACTTGTTCGAGTGCCAGCTGGTGGCCAGGGCGCCGGTCTCGGCCTCCCCGTCGCCGATCACGCACGCGGCCAGCAGGCCGGGGTTGTCGAACACCGCTCCGTAGCCGTGGGAGAGCACGTAGCCCAGCTCGCCGCCCTCGTGGATGGAGCCGGGTGTCTCCGGGGCGGCGTGGCTGGGGATGCCCCCGGGGAACGAGAACTGCCGGAACAGCTCCTTCATCCCGGCGGCGTCGGCGGTGACGGCCGGGTAGATCTCGCTGTAGGTACCCTCCAGCCACGTGTTGGCGACCATTCCGGGCCCGCCGTGGCCGGGGCCGCAGAGGTAGATGACGTCGAGGTCGTGCCCGCGGATGACCCGGTTCAGGTGGGCGTAGATGAAGTTCAGGCCCGGGGTGGTGCCCCAGTGGCCCAGGAGGCGGGGCTTGACGTGCTCGGGCCCCAGTGGCTCCCGCAGCAACGGGTTGTCGAGAAGGTAGATCTGGCCGACGGACAGGTAATTGGCCGCCCGCCACCAGGCGTGGATCCCGGCCAGCTCTTGGGCTGCGAGGGGGGTTGTCACCCGCCCACTATGCCCCGGCGTCGCGAGCGGGCCCCACCTCGAACCGGTACGTCTCCCCGCGACCCACGAACCGGACCTCGGTGGGCAGCGAGGCGGCGTCGACGGCCCGGCGGAAGTTCTCCAGCGGGTCCTTGAACACCGTGTAGTCGTCGTAGTGGATGGGAACCGCGGTGCGCGGCCGGACCAGCTGCAGCGCCCGGACCCCCTGGGCGGCGTCCATGGTGACGAGCACGCCGAGGACGCGCGTGCCGCCGAGGTGGACGAGGCCCAGGTCGATGTCGGGGTAACGACGCGGGATCTCCGCCAGCCGGTCGTGGACCAGCGTGTCGCCGGTGACGTACAGCCGGAAGTCGGTGTTCGCGCCGCGCCCGAACTGGAGCATGCTGCCCATGACCGGCGGCAGCAGAGCGGCCAGCGGCCCGGGTGCATGGGTGCCGGGCATGGCCGTGACGGTGACACGGGCATCGCCCCGGCGCACCTCCTGCGACTGCCACGTGTCGAGGGCGACCGCGGCGGTGAACCCGTCCGAGCGGAGCTTGCGGGCCGCGTGCCCGGTGGTCAGGATCGGCACCCCCTTGTCGAGCTGGGCGGACGCGACCTCGTCGAAGTGGTCACCGTGGTGGTGCGAAAGCACGATGAAGTCCAGCGGCGGCAGGTCGGCGACGGTCATCGCCGGTTCGGTCAGGCGCTTCGACCGCAGGCCGTACCCCAGCTTGGCGTGGTCGCCGCGATGCAGGAAGTTCGGATCGGTCAGCACGGTGAAACCGCCGTAGCGGAGCAGGACGGTCGCCGTGCCGATGAACAGGAGCTCCCCGGAGCCGAAGTCGGGCTCCGTCGCCGGCGGCAACTCGATCGGCGCGGTCACGAGCTGGGGGGCCCTGTGGGCATCGCGTTCCTCCGGGGCGGCGCGTCAGCGCGCCACCGGCCGCTCGAGGCGCGCTCGGGACCATCCCCGGATCACTGGGCGTGAAAACACCGGCTCCGGCCGGACGGCACAGCGGACTCCGAGGTTGCCGTTCCAGGACGGGAGCATGGAGACGCCCGTGAACCACGACGACAACGCCGAGGGACCGACCGGTGAGGACCGGCCCACCCGGCGCACGGTGCTCCTCGTCGGCGCCGGGGCACCGGCGTCGGCCGCGTTGGCGGCGTGCGCCGGGACGGTGACGCCGGCTCACGACCCAGCTCTACTTCCCAGGTGAGGCCCAGAACGCCCGCGACGGCATCTTCGGCGAGGAGCTCGTCAGCGCCGTGGCCGACCGCCCGGACGGCAAGGAGGGCCGCTTCACCTCGTGCTGGGCGGCTGACGCGAGGCGCTGATGCGCTGTGCGGCCGGGCGGTGACGCCGGGTGGCGGGTAGACCGTCGACTACCCTCTCGGCGGTCATGGAAGAGTCGATCCGTTCCCGCCTGCGCCGGGCGGCCCGCGCCCGCCAGGAGGAGACGGCCGACTCGCCCAGCGAGCTCCGCCGGGCCCTGGGCGACCTCGGTCGGGTGATCGGCGAGCCCCTGGGACCGGGGACCGGGCCGCGCCCGTCGCCGGCCGGCGGCGAGCGCTGACGACTCAGGGGTTCTTCAGCATCTCCCGGAGCCGGAGCCCCAACCACGGCCGGCGGCCCCAGGCCAGGAGGCGTCCCCTCCCGATGGCGGGCCACTGGCCGAGCCGCCCCCATGAGACCAGCAGGAACGTCTCCGGGTCGACGGAGAGGTGGCAGTCGATCGGCCCCGGTGGTTCAGCCCCGACGGTGAGATCGCCGTCGTCGAAACGCACGAAGGCCCGGCCGCCGCCGCGCAGGCGGACCTCGTAGGTGGCCCGGACGCCGGCCGCGGCCTGCTGGTCGACCATGGCCCCTCCGAGCGAGTCCAGGGCCGGGAAGAGGTAGCCCAGCAGCACCAGGGCGGCGTGGGGCCGCGGGATGGCCCAGGGCGCCCCCTGAGCCACGGCGATGTCGCGGCCGTGGACGGCGAGCTCGTTCAGCACCTGGCAGGCGAGGGTGGACATGGGCACCTCGACGCCCTTCACCAGCCACGACCGGGAAGGGTCGCCGGCCGCCGACTCGGCCACCGACAGGAAGGTGGCCACTCCGGCCTCGATGCGGTCGGCGATGGCCGACAGGTCGCGCGTGGCCTCGCCCCGCACGAGCAGCCCGCTCATGGTCGACAGGTCCCACACGTCGTCGAGGACCGACTCCGAACCGCGGGCGCTCGCCGTGACCGCGTCCACGGCATGAGAGAGGTGGACGGCGACGTCGGCTGCGTCCCACTCCCCCAGTGCCGGCGCCGCCGGGGAGGTGGCCGAGCGGAGCAGACCGGTCAGGCGCCCGGCGGTCGACGCCACCGCGGCCCGGGCCTCGGCCGGGTCCACGCTCGCCTGTCGGGTCACGAGCCGAGACGCTAGCCACGGTCGACTCGACCGGCTCGCCGCGGGCGGTGCCGGCCTCAGGCGGCGCCGACCAGCGTCGTGCTCTCGCTGCGCAACGC
>JALYGL010000268.1 GCA_030777125.1 Actinomycetota bacterium | reverse complement strand
GGTCGAGGGTGGCCACGGTGCGCCCGGGTTCGGCCGGTCGCCGCTGGAGGGGCGTGGGGCGGGCGACGGCTATGGCCCGCGCTCCGACCGGCGCCGGGGCCGGAGCCGGGGCTGGGGAGTCGTCGGGCGCCGACGGCGGAGCGACGGGGCTCGGGACGTCGGCGCTGGTGGGTGGCGTCGACGACCTGTCCGCCGGTGGGGCGGCGATGGTGACGACCGGTGCCGGGGCAGCCGGCTCGGGACGGACGGCGATGTCGGACTCCACCGCCCGGCGACCCGCTTCGTCGGCCGCGACCCGCGCCTCGACGTCGGCCGCGTCGAGCTCCCTGGTGGCGTCCTCGAGGGTGCGGCGAACGACCTCGTAGGCCTCCAGCAGGCGCTGGCGGCCGGCCCGCAGCTGGTCGATCTGCACCTGGGCGGCACGGCGGCGACGGCTGAGGTCGCTCAGCATGCGCTCGCGCACGGCCCGAGCCTCGCCCACCATCTCCTTGCCCTTGGCCTGGGCGTCGGCCAGGGTGGCCTCGGCGTCGATGCGCGCCCGTTCACGGGCCTCCCGCACCTCCGCCTCCGCGGCCTGGCGGATGGACTCACCGGCGGCCTCGGCCTCGCCCACCCTCCGGGCCATCAGCCGCTCGGATTCGTCCCGCAGCCGGCCGGAGCGGACCTCGGCGTCGTGCAGGAGGGCGGCCGCCCGCTTCTCCGCGTCGGCGACGATGGCCGCCGCCGCCTCCCGGGCGCTGGCGATGAGGCGACCGGCGTGCTCACCCAGCCCGGCGGTGAGCGTCTGCTCGTCGATCTCCGGGTGGGCGGCCCGGCTCAACGCCTCCTGGAGGGCCCGGCGTAGCTCTCTCTCGCGGGCCTCCGCCGCCGCCAGCTCGTCGGCGACACGTGTGAGGAACTGGCGGACTTCGTCGGGCTGATAGCCACGGCGGGCGGTGGTGAACGTCCGGGTGCTCACCGCCTCCGGCGGGGTGGACAACCCGGAAGAGATCCGAACCTCCTCCCTTGCTGGCCCCCCCGGTGCCGGCCCATCCGTTGCTCGCCCGCCCGGTGCCGGCCCCTCCATGGGCACGAGCCTACGCGGTGGCCCGGCGCGGATCGGGGACGCTACCCCGACCCGAGCCCACGGAGGAGGCCGCCCAAGGTGTCCACCACCGAGTCGACCGTCTGGTCGACGATCGGAAGACCGGTGTTGAGGGCGCCGTCTGGTGGTGGCGGCGCGGCGGGCGGAAGCGTCGTGGGTGTCGCGGTCCGGGGCGGCCGCGTCGTCGTCGGCGTCGTGCGCCCGCGGGCGGCGGTGGTCGGACGGGTCGCCCGGGTGGTGGGAGGCGGCACGGTCCCCCCGGCGAACACCGGCGTGGGTGCCCGCTTGATGGCCGCGTCGACCGCACCGAGCACGGCGACCCGATCGACCTGGTGGTCGGCGGCCACGAACCCCCAGTCGGCGCCCTCTCCCCGGAACTGGAAGACGCTCGTCCACCGGTCCTGGAAGGTGCCCTGGCGACTCTCGAGCACGATGGCGGCCCCGACCAGTGTCTCCCCCGCGGGTCGGGCCGGGTCGAGCAAGGTGTCGAAGGCGGCCTCGCCGGTCAGCGCAGGCAAGAGGCGACGGAACGAGGCCGGGGTGCGCCGGTCGGCCGCGCCCGGCTGCGAGGAGAACCCCTGACTCTTGGCGCTCAGCTGGGCGCCCAGGTCGACGGCCTCGCTCAGTAGACGCCGGTCCCAGGGGTCGCTGGGCACGTACTCCACAGGCGATGGGCGCGCCGGCAGGAGCCCGGCGGCGGGCACGTTGACCTGGCGGTAGGCCCGGACGGTCAACGTCCGACCGGCCGACGTGACGTCGGTCGATCCGCTGTAGACGGCCACGACCAGGCTGAGGGTGCGCGAGATCCGCGCCGTCCCCGTGATCGCCATCTCGGCGCCGGCCGAGGTGACGGTGAGAGGCCGCCCTCCGGTGCTCACCAGCATCGGCCCGGCCGTGAGCTCGGGGCGCACCGGCGAGCCGGTCGCACCGGCGGCCAGTTCGACGAACGACCCCTCCCGCAGCTCCAGCCGCTCGTCGCCGGTGAGGCGGACTTCGGCCGTCCCTTGCCGCACCCGGACCCGGTCACCGACCCGCAGGGCTCGGGTACCCCGGACCTCGCGGCCCGTCTCGCCGGACCGGCTGACCTCGGCCACACCGTCCACGCTCAGGCGGGCCGATGACCGCTCGTCGTCGTCGCTGCATCCGGCGGTGACCACCGCCAGCATCGTCACCACAGCCGCGAGGGCGGCGCTGCGTCTCATGATTCCTCTTCCGGGGAGGCGACAGGGAGCTGGATGGAGAACGTCGACCCTTGGCCCGGAGCGGTGTGGCACACCAGCTCGCCGTCGTGGGCCAGCACCACCCGTCGGACCAGGGCCAGGCCGAGGCCCAGGCCCCCGAACTGGCGGGTGGGCGAGCTGTCCGCTTGCGAGAACTCCTCGAAAATGTCCTCGAGCCGGTCCCGGGGGATGCCGATGCCGTGGTCGCGGACGGAGATGTCGACGCTGGGACCGTGCCCGTTGTGGGTCAGCCGGGCCGTGAGGGCGACCGGGCCGCCGTCGGGGGAGAACTTCACCGCGTTGTCGACCAGCTCGTCGATGCAGCGCTCCAGCAGGTCGCGGTCGCCGAGGACGTCGGGCACCTGACGGGCCACCCGTCGGGTGATGGGGTGACGGTCGTCGACCCTGAGCTTCCACCGCCGAAAGACCGTCTCCAGCAACGGGCGGACGGGCACCGGCTCGCGTCGGACGTCGAGCAGGCCGGTCTGCTGGGCGGCCACGTCGAGCAGACGCTGGACGACGTGCTCCAGCCGGTCGGCCGCCTCCACGATCTCCTCGAGGGACTCCCGGGCCGTGGCCGGCGGCACGTCGCGCCGCAGGAGGAGCTCGGCGTAGCCCTTGATGGGGACGAGCGGCGTGCGCAGCTCGTGGCTGATATTGGACAGCAGCTCGCTCTTGGCCCGTTCCGCCTCCCGCTCCCGCCGCATGTCGCGAAGGACGTAGACGCCCCCGACCAGCGCGTCGTCGCTCCCGCGCAGCCCCCCGCCCGAGAGGGCGACCGGCACGCTCACCCCGTCGTCGCGGGTGACCACCGCCGCCTGCGTCCACGTCTCCGCCGGGGGCTGGGCCAGCCGGTCCGACAGGTCGGAACCGTCCTCGGCCGCGATTGTGGCCACCTCGCGCACGGGCCGGCCCAGGGCCTGGGCCGCGGGGACGGCGAACAGGTCCTCGGCGGCACCGTTGTAGATCACGATCCGTCCGCCGGCGTCGACGGCGACGAGGGCCTCGCCCATGCCGCCGACCACCGCCTCCAGCCGACTGCGCACCTCCGCCTCCTCGGCCGCGGTCTGTCGAAGCTCGCCGGCGAGGGATTCGATCGAGCCGGCCATGGAGTCGAAGGTGGCGCCGAGCACCCCGACCTCGTCCTGCGTCTCGACGGAGGCCCGGACACTGAGGTCGCCCCGCTGGATGCCCTCGGCCGCCCGGGTCAGCCGCCTGAGCCCGGTGCCGATGCGCTCACCGACCACCACGGCGAGCCCGAAGGCGACCAGGGCGGCCAGCAGGGCGACGAGGAACAGCGTGCGGAACAGTGACGTGCGGGTCTCGTCCACGACCGTGGTGGGGACGGACGCGACCACGGCGAGCACGTTGACCCCGGCCCCGTCCAGTTCGACAGGTCGGGCGGCCAGGAACAGGCCGGCGGCCTCCCTGCTGGCCGGCTCGCCGTCGCGGAGGGTCTGCCGGGCCACCTCCACCACTGCCCGCTCCGGCAGCCCGGCGACGACGGTGTCGACCACCCCGTTGCGGTCGACCAGGCTCAGCCCCACCGACGGGTCGCTGGCGGTTCGCACCCCGAGGTAGTTCTCGTCCAGGCGGGCCGTGGCCACCACCACACCGACCAGCTGCGCAGGGTTAGGGCGCTGCAGCCGGACCTCGTGGGTGCCGACGGCGAAGGCCCGGTCACCGACGACCGCCACCGAGCCGCTGGAGTCGACGGGGCGTTCGCCGACGATCTCGGTGACGGCCTCGGAGCCGATGAGCGACTCGGCCACGGTCGGGTCCACGCCGGCCAGCCGGGTGGGGCTGGCGGCGTCGAGCCGGGGGTCGACGGCGACCACGACCGCCCGCTTCTCGTTGGCGTACAGCAGGGGGCCGTCGGCGGCCAGCAACTCGCCGGTGACCAGGGCGGTCACCACGTCGGCCACCTCCGTCGCCGGAGCCGACGCCGATTGCGACAGGGCCAGCAAGGAGGCGGCCGGCCGGCCCTGGATGGAGAGCGCCACGAGCTTGGCGGTGTTGACCGCATCGCGCTTGGCCGAGCTGATGATCTCGTCCGCCTCGACCCGGGCCCGTGACTCGATCCGCAGGATCGCCTCGCGCTTCACCGTGCTGGCGATCACCACGGAAAGGGCGACCGACACCGCCAACACCACGAGCAGCAGGGTCGCCGCCGCCCCGACCGCGAAACGGGCCGGGATCGAGCGCCGGGCCGACGTGAGCAGGACGGCGCCGAGACCGAGGGCACCGGCGCCCCGGGCCCAGTCGGCCACGGTGCCGGCGTCGACGGCAGCGGCTCCTTCGGCCGCAGCCAGCAGGACCAGCGCCACCCAGAGGGCACGGCGGGTCGACCGGTCGTCGACCCAGCCCATGGTGCCGACGGCCAGCAGGAGGATGCCGGCGCAGCGCACGACGACGACGACCTCGTCGCTGTCGTCGGCCATGAGCGAGCCCCGCAGGAACGCGGCGGCGGCCGCGAGGAGGAAGCCGGCCCCCAGGAACCCGCGGGACCGGCGGGGGGCGCCAACTAGACCCGGTCGGAGCACGACCACGGCTGCGCCCGCCACCGAAACCAGGAAGGTGGCGAACTCGACCGCGAAGCGCAACTGGTCGCCCGACATCGGCGGCCCTATGTGGCTCGGGGTACGAGCGTGGATGCGGTCATCGGCAACCTCGGCCCCCGGTCGCGGTCGGGTCCATGGTAGCGCCCGAAGCCGTCACTGTCTGTGGCGCGGCCCCTACGCCCCGGGTCGGGGAGCGCCGAGGGCCAGGGCGTTGCTCCCCTCCAGGGAGCCGAGGACGGTCAGGGCCTCGGCGAAGCTGCCCACGCCATGGACCTGCAGGCCGTCGCCGGCCGAGCCCTTCGCCTCCGCCAGGTTCTCCTTGGGTACGAGGAACACCCTGGCGCCGGCCCGCTCCACCGTCACCGCCTTCTGGGCCACCCCGCCGATGGGCCCGATGACCCCGTCGGACCGCAGCTCCCCGGTGGCCGCCACCGAGACGCCACCGGTCAGCTCGCCCGGGGTCAGCACCTCGAGGATCTCGAGGGCGTAGGCCAGACCGGCCGACGGGCCGATGACCCGGCCCGACTCGATGGTGATCTCGAACGGCAGCTTGACCTTGTCGCCCATGCGGACGCCCAGCAGGGGGCGCCCCCCCTCGCCGGCAGCCAGCGGCGCGGCGACGTCGACGGGGGGCGTGTCGCCCCGGACGATGCGCAGCTGCACGGTGTCCCCCGGCTTGCGGGCCCGGATGGTGGCCACCGCGTCGGCGGCGACGGAGACGGGGGTGCCGTCGACGGCCACGATGACGTCCCGGGGCTTGAGGAGCGACGACGCCGGCAGGCCGTCCTGGACGGACAGGATCTCCGCCCCCGCCCCCAGGTCGGTGAAGCCCAGGTGGCGGAGGGCCACGAGCTGCGCCGTGGTCTTGGAGTCGGCCATGGCCTCGATGTTGAGCCTGCGGTACTCGTCGGCGGGGATGTCGCCGCGGACCTTCTCCTCGGGGACGACGTCGGTGGCCGGGTCCAGCCATCCGGCCAGGGCCTCGAAGGCGTTGACCCGCTCGCGCACCGAGACGGTCGTGTACATGATGCGCCCCGCCGGAGGGTAAGAGGCGTGGCCCTTCACGCTCACCAGGCCACTCACGTCACGAGCGGATCCTGGGCCGATGCTGTCGTAGGGCAGGGTGACGAACTGGCCGGTGATGCCGGCCGCGGGCAGCAGCAGCCCCAGGGCGGCCAGCACGACCATCCACCACGGGCGGCGGCGGTCCGGCGCCCGTGACGGGCTCCCCTCGTCGCCCGTTAACATTCCGTCGGTCGTGTCCACGCTGTTGAGCCTCGCGGTGGTTGCGGTTGCGATCGCGGGAGTCCTGCGGATCGCGCTGAAGGATCCTGACCAGCCTGCCACGATGAGGCCTCCTATCCGCAGGCGGAGCCCGGAGCCCGCGACCGGCGTATCGATGTCCGCTCAGCCCGCGGCGGTGCGGTCCATCACCGTGCCGGAGCGGACCGTGGCCACCGTCAGACGACCGACGCCTGTGGGCGGATCGGTCTGGCGACGGGTGCGGTCGGGCCTCGCCCTGGTCGTGCTGGTGGCCGTGGTGGGGGCGATGGTGGCCCTCACCGTGGGAGCCGTCCTGGTCGGCGGCGCCCTGGCCCTGCGCAGCGCGGTGTCGTGAGCTCAGGTCGGGCTGGGGCCCTGCTTCCCGCCCAGCGGGCCGCTCGGGCCCTGCCCCCCGCTCAGCGGGCCGCTCGGGCCCTGCAGCTCCATCTTCACCACGTAGCGCTGGGCCAGGGAACCTGGCGGGTGGCACGAGTAGAGCGTGCCGGTGAACGCCTCCGACTGGTCGCCGATCCAGATGTCGCCGGGCTCGACCACGACGTTGCCGGTCACCCGGTAGACGGAGCGGGCGCCGTTGACGGTGAAGGCCACCTCGTCGCCCACCTTGAGCCGGTGGATGTTGCGGAACGGCGCCGTGTTGGTGACCCGATGGCCGGCGAACACGGTGTTGCCGCGTTGACCGGGGAGGGCGGTGCCGGTCCAGTGGCTCGGACCATGGTCGATGTTGTTCAGGGTGACACCCTGGTAGATGCGGTGCGACAGCCCGATGGCCGGGATCTCCATGGTGCCGAGCTCGACCACCTTCTCGGGGGCATAGGAGTCGCGGGGGATGGAGGCCGGCGTGGGCAGGGGCGCGACGGTGGTGGTGGTGATGGTGGGAGCCGCCGCCGCCTCCTCCGGGACGGGAGCCGCGGGCCGGGCGGCCAGCCGGCGCGGTGGCTCGGAGCTGGAGCAGGCCCCCGCCGAGAGCAGCACTGCCACCACGAGGACCAGGACGCGACGGGATGGGGCGGCCATCATCCTCGGGAGCTTGCCACAGAGCCGTGAGCGCGAAACGGCGCCATGCCGCGCTGGCCGGGCACCTCGGCGACGAGCCCGCGGCCCGCGAACTGCTGGCCGACCCGGCGCCGGCGGTGCGGGCGACCGCCCTCACCGCCCTGGGCCGGATGAGGTCGGTCACCGAAGCCGACCTGGCCAGGGCGCTGTCCGACGCCGACGCCGCCGTCCGTCGGCGGGCGTGCGACGTGGCGGCCGCCCTGCCC
>JALYGL010000267.1 GCA_030777125.1 Actinomycetota bacterium | reverse complement strand
TCCCGGGACAGCGCGTCCCGGTAGGCCCCCTCGGCCCGGTCGACGTCGCCGGTGGCGAGGGCCAGGCGGCCCCGCCGCACGAGGGCGGCTGCCGCGCAGTGGCGATCGGCGAGCTCGGTGGCCACGGCCAGGCTCTGGTCGACCAGTGTTTCGGCGGTGGCCAGGTCGCCCTCGGCCCGGGCCAGGTCTGCCAGGTTGCCCAGCGCCCCCGGGACGCCCGGAAGGTCGCCCAGGTGGCGGCGCAGACGCAGGCTCTCGTCGAACTGGGCTCGGGCCGCGTCGTGGTCGCCGGCGTGGAGGGCCAGGAGCCCGAGGGTCCCGAGCGAGCCGGCCACACCCGAACGGTCGCCGAGCTGGCGGCGGAGCTCCATGCTCTTGGTGTGCAGCGCCCGGGCGGCGGTGAACTCGGCCGCCTTGAAGGCCAGGTCACCGAGGGCGGCCAGGGCCATGGCCTCGCCATGGACGTCGCCCAGCCGGCGCCGCACGGCCAGCGCCTCGTCGTAGAGAGCGCGGGCGCCGGCGGTGTCCCCGGCCGTGTCCGCCACCCATCCGAGGTTGGCGACGGCGGCGGCCACGACCTGGTCCTCGCCCAGCTCGCGCCCGATGGCCAGGCACTCCCGGTACCGGGCCCGAGCCACGTCGAGGTCACCCCGCAGGGCGGCCACGTTGCCCAGCCCGCACAGAGAGGCGGCGATGCCCAGGGGATCGTTGAGCCGGCGGCGAATGGCGAGGCTCCGATCGTAGGCTTCGAGTGCTGCCGGGTAGTCGCCCTGGCGCTGGGCCACGATGCCCATCCAGTTCAGGACCTTGGCCTGCAGCGCACCGGACCGTCCGGGCGTGACGGCCACGGCCAGCGCCGACTCCAGCCATGCTCGTCCTTCGCTGAGGTGACCCCGTACCTCCCAGAACCGGCCCAGGGCCGCGGCCAGCCGCAGGGCGGCGTCGGCGTCCGTTCCGGACGTGGCCCACGTGAGGGCGGCGCGGAGGTCGTCGTGCTCCGTCTCCAGCAGGTCGAGCCAGACCCGTTGCTCGGGCCCCTCCAGACCGGGCTCCGCCTCCTGGGCCATGGCGGTCGCCCATCGCAGGTGCGCGGCCCGCGCCGCGAGGGCGTCGCCCGACTCGGCCAGACGCTCCCGCGCGTAGTGGCGCATCGTCTCCAGGAGCCGGTAGCGCGTCCGGCCGGCACGGTCGGCCTCGGCCAGCACGAGCGACTTGTTCACCAGCCCCGACAGCACCTCGAGCACGGCGCCGCCGCCTCCCACATGGTCGGCCGCGTCCAGGGTGAAGGCCGATGCGAACACGGCCAGGCGGTTGAACAGGGCCCGCTCCGCGGTCGAGAGGGCGTCGTAGGTCCAGTCGACCGTGGCCCGCAACGTCTGCTGGCGCGGCGCGGCCGTCCGGGCGCCGCCCGACAGGAGCCGGAAGCGGTCGTCGAGGCGCTCGGCGATCTCCTGCACCGACAGCATGCCGACTCGGGCCGCAGCCAGTTCCAGGGCCAGAGGAATGCCGTCCAGCCGCTGGCACAGGTGAGCGACCGTCGCCTCGTTGGCGGCCGTGAGGACGAACTCCCCGCCGGCGGAGCGGGCCCGGTCGGCGAACAGCCGCACCGCGTCCACCGGGCTCAGCGACGGCACCCGCCACGCCGTCTCCCCGGGGACGCCCAGCGGCTCCCTGCTGGTCGTCAGCACGGACAGCCTCGGGCACGATCGCAGCAGGCTCTCGACCACGGCGGCGCAGGCCGACACCAGGTGCTCGCAGTTGTCCAGCACGAGCAGGACCTGCCGGTGGCGCAGGTAGGCGACGACGGTGTCGTCGGGGCTGCGGCCGGCGTCCTCGTGCAGGCCCAGGGCGGTGAGCAGGTGCTGGGCGAGCAGGCCGGCGTCGGCCAGCGGGGCCAGCTCGACCAGGGCGGCGCCGTCGTCGAGGTCGCCGGCCACGTCGGCCGCGGCCTGGACGGCCAGCCGGCTCTTGCCCACACCACCGGTGCCGGTGAGGGTGACCAGCCGTGACGACGACAGCAGCTTCTTCACCCGGGCCAGGTCGCCGTCGCGTCCGACCAGGGGCGTCAGCGGTGTCGGAAGCGCGTGTCGGGGGCCGTCGCGGCGTCCGTCGACGGACACCGCAGGCGCCGGCGGCTCCTCGCCCAGCAGGGCGACGTAGGCGGCCTCGGTGGCCGGTGACGGGTTGACCCCGAGCTCCTCCACCAGTGCCGACCGGCACCGCTCGTAGGCCCGGAGGGCCTCGCCCCGGTTCCCGGCGGCGTCATGGGCGGCCATCAGCCGCAGATGGGCCGACTCCCGCAACGGCTCCAACGCCACCGCCTCCTCGGCCGCCGTCACCGCGTCCCCGAACGCGCCCGTGGCCGTGCAGGCATCGGCCACCGCCTCGAGGGCCCGCACCCGGATCTCCGACAGCTCGGCCTGGCGCTGTTCGACCCAGCGCCCCGACGCCCCGGGAAGGAACTGGCGAGCGGCGGCGGCCGCCGCCGCCTCGGCTGCGCCCAGCGCCTGGCCGGGGCGGCCGGCGGCCAGTTCGGCGACGGCGCGATCAAGGGCCTCGGCGGCCGCCTCCACGTCGACCGGCGTGCCCGGCGGCAGGTGGAGCTGGTAGCACCCGAAGGCGGTGGTCAACGCCTCCGTGGGGGCGAGGCCGGCCGCGGCCAGGACGGCGCGGATCCGGGAGATGAGCCCCCGCACGGCGGTGTCCCACGTACGAGGCGGCTCGTCGCCCCACAGCAACTCGGCCAGCTGGCTGCGGGCGACTGGACGGTGACGCTCGACGACCAGGTAGGCGAGGGCCAGCCTCCCCAGCCGCCCCAACCCGCTGTCGTCGACGGGAACGCCGTCGACCTCGATGGATACCCGGCCCGCCAACAGGACCCGAACTGCCACTCCCTCACCGTACCGGCGAGGGCGCCGGGGACGTGGGGCGGGAGACTACGGGGTCTGTGGGACCAACAGCCCTCGGAGCTCCTTCGGGAGCAGCGCCATCACGTCCTTGGGAATCAGCGCACCGAGGCCGCCGGAGGCCGCCGCGGGTGGGCTCAGGAACCACTGGCTCCCGTCACCACCGGCCATCACCGGGTCCTGCGGCCCGTACGGCTGCTGGTTGGCGGTTTCCTTCGGGGCGATCGCGGCGGCGTACTTGTACGCCTCCTGGAGCGACACCGCCTTGTTGCCGTCGGTGTCACCGGCTCCGGCGAGGAGGGCCTGGTCGAACAGCAGGTTGACGAACACCGACCGGGCCGCTCCGGCGTACTCGTACGCCTTCTGGTCCTCTCGGGAGGCGCTGAGGACCATCCGGTTCGGGGAGCTGATGCCGTCGTCGAAGCCGGCCGCCTCGCAGGCGGCGATGGAGATCACGCTTTTCCCCTGGAGGTCTTGGAGCCGATCGCTCAGCTCGCCGTCGGCGATGAACTCGTTCAAGGCGCTCCAGATGAACTCGTCGTACTCCTCGGCGTCGCCGTCGGCCATGCCGGACCGCTCCTGCTTGGTGTGACCCGAGTAGTGGAACACGGACTCGGTGTTGGCGTTGCTGCTCCTCACCAGCCAGTCGAGCCCTTTCCGGATGGCGTCGGCGGTGGCGGCGCCGTCGACCAGCATGACGATGTTGTCCTCGGCCCAGCCGTTCTTGAGCAGGGCGCTCTTCACCGACTCGGCGTCACCGGCTCCCCCGAAGGTCGGCCTGGTCGGAGGCTCGTACTGGCTGATGCCCACGACGAGGGCCCGCTTGTTCGGATCGGGCGGGGCAGGTGCCGCCGCCGCCGCTCCACCGAGCGCGCCCACCCCTGTCGCCGACAGGGTGGCGGCGGCCAGGAGCGCCAAGAGCCTTCTCATGTGGAGTCCTCCTCTGGGAACCGCCCGTGCCTCACCCCTACCCAGCCCGGGAAGGGGCGGTAACGCGAAAAGGGGACGGGGCCCCGGTGGGCGCCGTCCCCTTTTCGTCGAGCGATGGATCAGGCTGCGGCGTTCTCCCGGCGGGAGCGCCGGTTCAGGCGGCGAAGCCCGAGGCCGGTGAGCAGCATGCCGGCGGCGACCGGCAGGATCAGGTCGCTACCGCCGGT
>JALYGL010000266.1 GCA_030777125.1 Actinomycetota bacterium | reverse complement strand
CCGCCACCACCACGGCGACCGGGGGCGGCTCAGTCGCCGCGGAGGATGGCCAGCAGGCGCAGGATCTCGACGTACAGCCAGACCAGGGTGACCATGATGGCGAAAGCGGCGAACCACCCGTAACGGGCCGGCACGCCCTCACGGGCACCACGCTCGACCAGGTCGAAGTCGAGGACCAGGTTCAGCGACGCCAGACCGATGGCGAACAGGCCGACCACGATCCCGAGCGGTCCCTCGCGCAGCCCCAGGCCACCGTCGGTGAAGAAGCCGGCCACCAGGTTGACGACGATGAGGATGAAGAAGCCGATGGTGGCCCCCACCACCATCCTGGTGAACTGGGGCGTCACCCGGATCTTGCCGCTGCGGTAAAGGGCGAGCATGCCGGCGGTGACGGCGGCGGTGCCGACGACCGCCTGCACGACGATGCCGGGGTAGGCGTTGTTAAAGAACTGGCTGATCCCGCCGAGGAAGACGCCCTCGACGGCGGCGTAGGCGAGGATGGCCGCCGGGTTGGTGACCTGCTTGAAGATGATGACCAGGGCCAGCACCAGGCCCACGATGGCGGCCGGGAAGGCCAGGGCTCCGAGGTCGAGGGCCCAGGTGAGCCCCCCGGTCACGAATGCCGTGGCGAGGAGGAGGGCCGTTCGGTTGACCACGTCCTCCACCGTCATGCGACCGGTCTGCCTCGACGTGGCGCTGGGCCCGTAATAGGCCTGCTCCAGCGGGTCGATGGTGTCGGGCCGCCCGGTGCCGGTGAACACCGGGCTGCGGGTCAGTGCCGGGTTGCTACTGGAACGCACCGTCGCTTCCTCCTCGTGACGCGGGCACACTGCCAGCCTCACCGCCTTCAACGATAGAACCACCCTCGTCGTTCCCGCGCTGGGGATCGTCGTCGGGCGGCGCCAGGTCGACGGCGACGGCGACGGCGACGGTGACGGCGAGCACGCACAGCAGGGCGCCGGCCACCCCGCTGAGCTCCAGGCCGACCAACCCGGCCAGCAGGGTGAGGAACGGGCCCACCCGCAGGGTGGCCGCCTCCACCCGGCGCTGGACGGCCAGGTTCTCCATCATCTGGTAGGCGAGGAACACCAGGCCGACGACCAACGCCCGCTCGGCCGAGGTGGCCGCGGCCAGGGCCACGATCGGCAGGGCGCCGATGAACGCGCCGGCCAGCGGCACCAGGTCCCAGAGCGCGACCCACACCCCCAGGGGGGCCGGACCGGGCACCTCGGCGGAACGGGCCACGGCGTAGGCGAACAGCCCGGCGGCCAGGGCCATGGCCAGGTTGCTGCGGGCATAGCCGAACGCCCGCCGGTACACGTCGACACCGGCCGCCTCCAGCCGGTCGCGCCTGGCCCCGTCGGGGAACTGGCGGACGGCCGCCCGGGCCAGCGCCGGTCCGTGCAGCAGCAGGAACACGGTGAGGACGCCCGTGGCCAGGAAGGCCACCCCACGGGTGGCCGCGGCCCGAAGGGCCTCGGCGGGCGTGCCGCCGCGCAGGCGCTCAGGGAGCTCATCGAGGAAGCGGCGGGTGCGGTCGGCCAGGTCGAGGTCGCGGGCCAGGTCGCCGAACCGCTCCGACCGCTCCAGCTCCTGGGCCCGGGCCGGTGCCGCCGCCTGCAGCCGCCGGGTCTCCTCGCGGATGTCGTCGACCAGGCCGTACCCCACCGCCACCGCGGCCGCCACCACCCCGGCCATGACCAGGAGCACGGCGACCCCCCGGGGCATGCGTCGCTCCAGCCCCCGGACGAGGGGGTGGAGCAACCCGGCCAGGGTGCCGGCCACGAGCATCCAGCCGATGACCCGCTGGGCCGCCGCGATCATGGCCAGGCCGCCCAGCGTGGCCCCCAGCATCCCGACGGCCACCACCGCCGAGCGAGGGCTGATACGCAGCCGCACGCGGGGCCCGAGCGGCCCTCTCAGCGGGGGGCGAGGCCCGGGCATGGTGGCCGGTACTGTACCGGCGGCCGTGGATCCCTCCTCCGCTGACACCGTCGAGGTTGACCTCGACTGGCGCTCGGTCCTGTGGGTGCTGGGGGCGCTCGTCGCCCTGGTCGCGTTCACCAACCTGGTCCGTAGCGCGCCGCGGGCCCTCACCGTGCTGGCCGTCGGCACTCTCCTGGCTCTGGCCCTGGGCCCGCTCGTCACCGCCCTGGAGCGCCGGCTGGGCGATCGCCGCGGCGCGGCGGTGGCCGTGGTCGTGGCCGGCCTGCTCCTGGCCACCGCCCTGGCCGCCGCCCTGCTGGCCCCTCCGGCCATCCGCCAGGGACGCGACCTGGGCCGGGACCTCGACAGGGTCGTCGGGCAGATCGAGGACCTCCCGGTGGTCGGCGACGACCTGCGCCGGGCGGGGACGGCGGACTCGGTGCGCCGGTGGATAGAGGAGCTGCCGGCCCGCCTCCAGGGCGACGACACCCCCCTGCGCGACGCGGCCCTGGCCGTGGCCGACGGGCTGCTGGCCGCCCTCTTCACCGTGCTGGTCACCGTCAGCCTGCTCCTCGACGGCGAGCGCCTGCTCCGGGGGGCGCGCCGCCTCGTGCCGCCGAGCCGGCGGGACCAGGCCGACCGGATCGGGCAGCTGGCCTACTCGACCGTCGGCCGGTACGCGGCCGGATCGCTCCTGGTGGCGGCCATCGCCGGCCTGGCCGTGCTGGTGGCCGGCCTGGTGCTCGGCGTCCCGCTCACGCCGCTGCTCGCCGTGTGGGTGGCCGTCTTCGACCTCGTGCCCCAGATCGGCGGTGCCGCGGGCGGGATCCCGTTCGTCCTGCTGGGGCTGACCCGGGGAGCGGGCACGGCGGTGGCCTGCGCCGTGTTCTTCGTGCTCTACCTCCAGTTCGAGAACCACATCCTGAGCCCTTTGATCGTGGGCCGGTCGGTAAAGCTGTCGCCGCCCGCCACCATGGGGGCCGCCCTCGTCGGGGTGTCGGCCGGAGGGGTGGTCGGGGCCCTGCTGGCCGTGCCGATCGTCGCCGCGGTCAAGGCCGTCTATCTGGAGTTGCGCCCTCAGCCGGCTCCGGTTGTCGCCGACGACTAGTGGCGATCGAGTTCCTCGGTGGGTTCGAGTCCACGTACCAGCCGGCCTACGACGTCGACGTGGCCGAGACCACCGGCCATGCCCGCCGGTGGCGCCAGGACCTCGAGCTGCTGGCCGGGTGCGGGGTGCGGCGGGTCCGCTACCCGGTCCGCTGGCACCGCATCGAGCGGCGGCCCCGCCAGTTCGACTGGAGCGGCCCCGACCAGGTTCTGGGCTACATGCGGGACAACGGCTTCCGCCCCGTCGTCGACCTGCTCCACTTCACCAGCTACCCCCGCTGGTTGCGGCGCGGCTTCGCCGACCGCCGTTTCGCCGACGCCTACCTCCGGTACACGGAGGCCTTCGCCCGGCGCTACCCGTGGGTGTCCGAGTACACCCTGCTGAACGAACCGTTCACCACCTTCATGCTCTGCGGCCACGAGGGCGTATGGCCGCCGTACCTGCGGGGGCTCAAGGGGCTCCTGACCCTGGCTGCGAACGCCTTCCCGGCGGTGGCGGCCGCCAGCCGGGCCTATCGCGACCTTCTCCCCGGCGCCCGCCACGTCTACGTGGAGTCCTGCGAGCGCCACACCGCGGCCACCCCGGACGCCGCCCCTTCGGCGGCATCCGCCAACGACCGCCGCTTCTTCCTTCTGGACCTGTTCACGGGGCGGGCGCTGGACCCGGACCGGCCCTTCGTGGCCCAGGTGCGGGCCGCCCGGGCCGACGCCCTCCTGGCCATGGAGCCCGGGTCGCTCGACGTCCTGGGCCTCGACTACTACGCCCACAACCAGTGGACGTACCTCGACCGGACGGGGCGGGGGACCTCGCCCGCTGGCGACCCGGCTCCGCTGGCGTCGCTGCTGGTCGAGTACCACGAGCGGTACGCCGTCCCCTGCATGCTGTCCGAGACCAACATCCGGGGCTTCGCCTCGGACCGGGCCAGCTGGCTCAAGTACACGCTGGAGCAGTGTGAGACGGCCCGGGACGCGGGCGTGCCGGTGGAGGGCTACTGCTGGTTCCCGACCGTCGACTCCGCCGACTGGGACTCCATGCTCCGCCGGGCCGACGGCCATCTCGACCCGGTCGGAGTCTTCTGGCTGGACGCCTCCCTCGAGCGGCGGCAGTCGTCGATGTCGGCGGCCTGGGCCCGCGCCGCCAGGGGGGCGCCGGCGGCCGAACTGCCCGCCTACCGCTTCCAGCCCCCAGTGGACCGGCAGTTACGGGGGTGGATGCCGCAGATGGCGCACTGGGAGTGGCGCGACCCACCCGCGGGGGAGGTCGTTTCACCCGGCCGCTGACCGGGGAGGGCTTCGGACATGACCGACCGCCCGGACGTGAGCGAGGCCGATTCCGACGAGACCGAGGTCACCACCGTGCCCCTCGAGGACGAGGACGGCAACGAGTACGTGATCGCCCAGCAGAACGTCGAGCACGGCGACACCGGCGGTAGCGGAGAGTGGCCCCACCCGGCCACGCCGCCGCGTGGACCAGCGCCGGGCACGGCCGGAGAACCGGGTTCGACCCCGCCGTCGGACGGGTAAGAAGGCCCGACGTCAACGAGCGAGGAGGACCGCCGATGTCGACGGTGGAGAAGTCCATAGAGGTCGACCTGCCGGTCAGCACCGTGTACAACCAGTGGACCCAGTTCGAGGAGTTCCCCCGGTTCATGGCCGGTGTGGAGAGCGTCACCCAGCTCGACGACACCCGGCTGCAGTGGGTGGCCGAGATCGTCGGCGTCCGACGGGAATGGGAGGCCGAGATCGTCGAGCAGCTCCCCGACCAGCGAGTGGCCTGGCGCAGCATCGACGGCGCCGGGCACGCCGGTGTGGTCACCTTCGACCCTGTCAGCCCCCAGAGCACCCGCGTCACCCTCCACCTCGACTTCGAGCCCGAGGGCCTCGCCGAGCAGGTCGGCGACAAGTTGGGCTTCGTCTCCAAGCAGGCGGAGGGCGACCTGAAGCGGTTCAAGGAGTTCGTCGAGGAACGCGGCCGGGAGACCGGCGGCTGGCGCGGCCAGGTCAGCGCGTAGCGGGAGGGACGGCGGCCGATGGCGAAGTGGTGGAAGCGACCCCGGCGCCCGGCCCTGGCGCCCGGCGCCAGCGGGCCCGGCGAAGCGGGCTACGAGGGCCGGGCCACGGTGGGCGACGAGGGCGCGGCCGCCATCGACCAGTCGTGGCGCGACGTCGAGAGCCCCCCGCCGTCCGACCGCGACGGGAGCTGAGGGCGACAATGGCGGCGGTGAGCGCGACCCGGTTGGTGCGAGGGTTCAGGCTCTCGTGGCGGGAGCTGACCGGCCGGCGCCGCCGCCGTCGACCCACCGCCGCCGCCGAGCCGCTGTCCGAGCTCAGGTGCTGGACGGTCGTCCGGGTGCCCGACAGAAGGCGCGCCCGGCAGGTGGAGGTGGCCAGACGCCGCTGACCTGGCCGGTACGATCGTGGCCATGAGGAGGGGTCGGGGCGCCTGCCTCGTGGTCCTGTTGCTGACCGCTCTGGCCGCCTGCGGCTCCGGCTCCGGGCGCTCGGCCCCGCCGGCCCCGACCGCGGTCCCGTCCACCCCGGCCCCGACGGAGCCGTCGACGACCACCACCGTCGACCCCAACCTGAACACCGTGGCCACGGCCGCGGTGCCGGTCCTGTCGGTGTACGAGGCTCCGGGGGCGGCCGAGCCCGTGCACCAGCTCGAGAACCCGCAGCCGTCGGCGGCCATCGGCGAGACCGCGCCCCTCGTGCTCCTGGTGCGGGAGCAGCAGCCGGAGTGGCTCAAGGTGCTCCTGCCCGTCCGTCCCAACGGCAGCTCCGGATGGGTGCGGGCCTCCGACGTGACCCTCGAGACCCACGACTACCGGATCCTGATCGAGCTGGGCGCGTACCGGATCACCGTCTGGCAGGGCGACGACGTCGTCCTGCAGGAGCCGGTGGGCCTGGGGACGGGAGCCACGCCGACGTCGGTGGGCCTCTTCTATACCAAGGAGTTGCTCAAGGTGGAGGACCAGCCGGTGTTCGGTCCCTACGCATACGCCCTCTCCGGCTTCTCCGAGGTCCACTACGAGTTCGCCGGCGGGCCCGGCACCCTGGGGATCCACGGCACCAACGACCCGTCCGGGCTCGGGCGCAACGTCAGCAACGGCTGCGTCCGCATGAGCAACGAGGGAATCACCAAGCTGGCGGAGACGCTGCCGGTCGGCGTGCCCGTCGAGATCAGGGCCTAGCCCGCGGTGACCGACGAGCGCCGCCCGGTGGTGGCTCGCGTGCTGGTGGTGGCCCTGGTGGCCGCGGTGGTGGCGGTCGGCCAGCGCCTGTCCGACGACAGCCGAGGGTCGGCGGTGTCCGTGGGCCGGTCGGCCGGGGAGGAGGCCGGTCCCATCCCGGGCCCGGCGCCCGTACCGGAGCCCGTGCCCCAACCCAGCCGGGGCCGGGGCGATCTGGATGCGTACACCGGCCCGGGCACGTGGGTCGACGTGTTCGACTTCCATCCACCCCACAGCAACGGCGAGCCCACGGTGACTCCGGCCGACGTGGACCGCATGGCCGCGGCCGGCGTGCGGACGATCTACCTCCAGTCGGCCCGGCCGGAAGACCCGGCCGCCCCCGGCGATCTCATCGATCCCGGCCTGCTGGGGCGATTCCTGGCCCGGGCCCACGCCAAGGGCATGAAGGTGGTGGCCTGGTACCTGCCGCACCTGTCCAACCTGGACGACGACATGCGCCACATCACGGCCACCCTGGAGTTCTCGGCCGGCGGGCACCGCTTCGACGGGTTCGGTCTCGACATCGAATGGCGGGCGGCGGTGCCGGACCACGCCGCCCGGTCGACCCAGTTGGTGGAGCTCTCCCGCCGCATCCGGGACGCGGCCGGCGACCGGGCCGTGAGCGCCATCGTGCTGCCGCCCATCGTCACCGACGTGATCAACCCCGCGTTCTGGCCCGGCTTCCCGTGGGCCGCCATCGCCCCCTACTACGACGTGTGGCTGCCGATGGGCTACTGGACGAACCGCACCACCTCCTCCGGGTGGCGGGACGCCAACCGGTACACGGTGGAGAACGTGCGGCTGCTCCGCCAGCACGTGGGCGACGTCCCCATCCACGCCATCGGGGGCATCGGCGACGCAGCCTCGACCGACGACTACGAGGAGTTCGCCAGGGTCTGTTCCGAGGAGGGGCTCCTCGGGTGCTCGGTGTACGACTGGGCCACGAGCGGTGCCTCCCCGCTCCCGGTCCTGCGCCGGTGACGCTGCCGCCGCTCTACAGCGAGGGGCTCCACCAGCACGCCCGCCAGGGCTTCCTGGAGCTGTGCGTGTACAAGCTGGGGCTGATCGAAGCCATCCTGAAAGACACCATCCGGCGGGTGGAGTCCGAGGATCCCGCCGTGGTGAAGGCCAAGCTGCGCGATGCGGTGGCGGTGGCCCAGTGGGAGCTGCGCCCGCCCCGCCGCACGTCTGACTGAGCGTCCCGCCGCCCTCGGTCGGTATCGTCGGCGCGTGAACGTCACCCTGCGCCACAGCCCGTCCTTCGCCGTAGCCCGCGTCGCCCTCGACGCGAACGAGCAGCTCCGGGCCGAGTCGGGCGCCATGATGGCCACGTCGGCGGGGGTGTCCATCGCCTCCAGCACCCAGGGCGGAGTGCTCAAGGGGCTCAAGCGGTCGGTCCTGGGCGGTGAGAGCCTGTTCCTCTCCACCTTCACCGCCCCGGCCCAGGGCGGGTGGGTCGATGTCGCCCACCACCTCGCCGGCGACGTCATCCAGGCCCAGGTCAGTCCCGACCAGCCACTGTCGATCACCAAGGGTTCGTGGTTGGCGTCGGCCACGACGGTGGAGCTCGACACCAGATGGGGCGGGTTCAAGAACCTGTTCGGTGGTGAAGGCGGCTTCCTCGTCCACGCCAGCGGACAGGGAACCGTTCTGCTGGCCTGCTACGGCGCCCTCGACACCGTCGAGCTGGGCGAGGGCGAGTCGGTGACCATCGACACGGGGCACGTGGTCGCCTTCGGCCCCACCGTCACCAGTCAGATCCGCAAGGTCGCCGGTGGGGTGATCCAGACGCTCAAGTCCGGCGAGGGCTTCGTCTTCGACTTCACCGGTCCGGGCTGGGTGATGACCCAGAGCCGCAACCCGTCGGCCCTCGCCGCATGGATCCGCCAGCTCATGCCCGGCGAGACCGGCGGCGCCGGCGGTGGGGTGCTGGGCGGCATCGGCGGCATGCTCGGGCGCTGACCCAGGGGCGGCCCGGCGAGCCGGAGCGATTCAGGAGCCCAGACGGCGGGCCTCGGCCACCATGGCCACCATGGCCCGGCGCACGTCGTCGCTGGTCGAGCACGGCTCGGGGAAGCCGAGGCGGACGGCGGCCCGCCCCGCCGGCCCTTCGGCGACCATCTCGAACCCGTACCGGTCGACGGCCGACATCGTCGCCCTGGCCGTGTCAGGCCGACCGGCGAGGTGGCGGCAGTACAGCACCTGGGCCTCGCCGTGGTCGGCGTTCATGTGCCCGATGATCGCGGCCGCGGCCGGGGCCAGCGGGTCGGGCTCGGCGGCGGCGTACTCGTCGGCGTCCACCCAGCTCATGCGCCCGTAGCCGCCGACGTACCGGATGGCGGTCACGTCCAGGCGGTAGAAGACGAAGTCGCCGAAGTCGATGTAGTACGCCGCCGTCGGGTTGGCGGCCAGGTAGCGCTCCTGGGCCGACGGCCGGTCGGCGTCGTCCACCCGCGACAACAGCCCGAGCAGCGTCGCGCGCCCACTGGCCAGAGGGTCGGCCCCTTCCGGCACCGGCTCGGTGACCAGGAGGCTGGCCCGCGGGTCGACCATGGCGTTCTGGGTGTGCTCGGCCATGAGGCTGACGAAGAACAGGGGGTTCCCGGCGTCGTCCAGGCCGTAGGTGGCCACCGAACCGTAGGGGTAGCCGGCCGGATCAACGGCCAGGGTGCAGAGGGTCCCCCGGCTGGACGAGGCGACGAGCGTCCGGCAGCGCTCGCCGTGCGACGGCTCGGGTGGCGGCGGCGCCCGCCGCGGACCAGTAGCGGGCTCCTGGCCTCCCTCGACGCCGGCCGGGACGTCGTGGCCGCTCGGCCGGCCGGCCACCTGGCTCAGCCCAACCGTCCCTTCACCTGGATGTCGACGTTGCCCCGCAGGGCGTTGGACACCGGGCACGACTGCTCGGCGGCGTCGAGACCCTCGCGGAACGCGGCTTCGTCGGTGTCGGGCACGTCGGCGGTGACGTCGAGGACCATGGTGGTGATCCCCTCGCCCGGTACGAAGGTGCACGTGGCCTCGACCGCCAGGCGGGCCGGTTGGTGGCCCCGGCTGCTCAGCTCGTTCGACAGGGCCATGCAGAAGCAGGCCGCGTGGGCGGCGGCGATCAGCTCCTCCGGGCTGGTCTTGCCGCCCGCCTCCTCCGTCCGTGACGCCCATGTCACGGGGGCGTCGGTGAAGAGGCCCGTGGTCACGGTGGAGACGGTGCCGTGGCCTTCGGACAGGTCGCCTTCCCAGACGGCGCTGGCGGTGCGGTCGGCCATGCGGGGCCCTCCTACGCTCGGTGGACTGTCCTCCAGACCCTAATGGGGCCTACGGCGACTGCAGCAGCCCGCGTCCGTACGCCGTCGGTTGGCGGGTGGCAGCGAGCGCCCGCTCCATGTCGTCGAAGTGGTGCTCAACCTCGTGGAGGGTGTGCCTGGCCACCCACTCCATGTTCCGCTCCGCCACCCTCGGCCAGTTGTAGACGGCCGTGCGCGCCCACCCGCCGGCGTCCAGCCCCTCGAGGACGGAGGCCATCCGCTCGGCCGCGTCGACCAGACCGGCGGCGACCGACACCGGGTCCTGCTGGTTGTAGCCGTCGCGCTCCACCCGCTCGTCGCGGCCCATGGGCTCGAACTCGGGCCGGTCCGTCGTCAGGGCCTGGCCCAGCCGGTCGCGCTGGACCTCCAGGACGTCACGGACGTGGCAGGCGTACTCGAGCGCCGACCAGACCCGGGTGGCGGGACGGGCCCTGAGCTCGTCGTCGTCGGCCTCGGCCAGAGCCCGCTGATAGCGGCCGGCCCGCTCCCGGAGGCTGACCGGGACGGTTTCGGGGGCCACGTTGGCGTAGATGAAGCCGCACTGCTCGCAGTCCGGGTCGCGCCGTCGCAGGAAGTCGACGATGCTCCGACGGGTCCACACCGGGCCGGCGTGGAGCTCGGCCGCAGGGGCCGGGAAGCCTCTGGAGCGGACCAGGATGGTGACCATGCGGTGGTCGACGCCGAGCATCTCCGCGACCAGGGTGATGTCGAGGAGGTCCGGGACCTCCGAGGAGCTGCGCTGGCCCAGCTCGTCGAGGGTGGGCGCCTCCACGTCGAGCACGGCGGACTCCTCCAGCCCGGCCGTGCTCTCCGCCTGGCGGAACACGTCGACGCCCTCCTCGACGGCGGTGGCCGGGTCGGGCGCGGTGATGCAGAACCGGGCGCCGTACCGGCGGCCATCGCTGGACCGCAGGGGCACGCCACCGCGTTCGGCCACCTCGTCGCGGAAGGCGCCGAGCCTGCCTTCGAGGTCCGGACCGGGCTGGGCGGCGTCGGGCTCGGGGGCCGACGCCTCGACCGCCACGCTGCGTTCGTCCATCCGGTCCAACGCTAGCGCCGCGGTCCGGGACGCGCCCCGAGCGGGACCTCGGGGGAGAATCGCCCCGTGGCCGTCATCGTCCCGATCGAGGACCCGGCCGACGAGCGGGTCGCCGACTTCGTCGGGTTGAACGACCCCGACCTCCGCCGTCTGCGCGAGCAGTCGGGCGGGGCCGAGGGCGGGTTCTTCGTCGCCGAGGGCGACCTGGTCATCCGCCAGCTGCTGCGGTCGGCGTACCGGGTGCGTGGCCTCCTGCTGACGCCCCTGCGGCTGGCCGCGCTGGCGCCGGAGCTCGAGCGGGTCGACGCCCCCGTGTACGTGGCCCCGCCAGCGGTGGTCAACGCCGTGTCCGGGTTCCACCTGCACCGGGGGGCGCTGGCGTCGGCCGAGCGCCGGCCCCTTCCCCCGGTGGCGGACGTGGCCCGAGGCGCCGACCTGCTGGTGGTGACCGAGGCGGTGAACGACCACGAGAACCTCGGCTCGCTGTTCCGCAACGCGGCCGCCTTCGGGGTCGGCGGGGTGGTGCTGGATCCGACGTCGTCGGATCCTCTCTACCGCCGGTCGGTCCGGGTGTCCATGGGCCACGTCCTCCGCCTGCCGTTCACCGTGGCCCGACGATGGCCGGCCGGCGTCACCCAGTTGCAGGAGCTCGGCTTCGAGGTGCTGGCCCTCACTCCGGCCGCCGACGCCGACGACATCCGGTCGGTGGAGCGGCGACCCCGCCAGGCCGTCCTGGTCGGGGCCGAGGGCCCCGGCCTGTCGGCCTCGGCGCTGGCCGCGGCCGACCGCCGGGTCAGGATCGCCTTGGCCTCCGGGGTGGACTCCCTCAACGTCGCCGCCGCCACCGCTGTGGCCCTCCACCACCTGGCCCGGTAGCCGGCCCGTGGTTTCTAATGGACACCTACTCTATTCAATAGCGGCTAGGCTGTCGGTGTGGCCGACGCGGTCAAGAGCTCACGCCGGTACGAGTCGCCCAAGCGCCAGGAGCAGGCCCGGGCCACCCGCCGGGCCATCGTGGAGGCGGCCCGGTCGCTGTTCCTGAGCCGGGGCTACTCGGGGACCACCATCGACGCGGTGGCCCGGGAAGCCGGAGTGGCCGTGCAGACGGTGTACGCCGCCTTCGGCTCCAAGCCCGAGATCCTGAAGACGGTCATCGACGTGGCCGTGGCCGGCGGCGACGCGCCACAACCCCTCGTCGACAGCGAGGCCGTGCGCACCATCGACGCCCAGCCCGACATCCACGGGCGGGCCCGGACGCTGGCGGCCTTGCTCGGCCGCATCCAGGGCCGCACCGCGGCGGTGGCCCAGGTGGTGAGAGAGGCGGCATCCGCCGATCCCGAGGTGGGCGAGCTGTGGCGGGCCATGCAGGCCGACCGTTCCGCCCGGATGGTCGGCGCCGCCCGCAGCCTGGTGGGCGACGGCGTCCCGCCCAGGCCGTTGGAGGAGATCCGCGACCTGCTCTACGTCCTCACCAGCCCGGAGGTGTACCAGCTCTTCGTCGTCGACCGGCTGTGGACGCCGGAGCGCTACGAGGACTGGCTGGCCGAGTCGCTGGAGGCGGTGGTCAACCGGCCAGCGCCGGATCCGTCGGGGTGATCCGCAGGCCGAGGGAGGAGAACTTCTCCAGCGCCCGGTGGTAGCCCCGCTCCAGGTGGTGGACCCCATGGAGGGTGGAGCGGCCCTCGGCGGCGGCGGCGGCGATGACGTAGGCGAAGGCGGCCCGGATGTCGGGCATCTCCACCTCCGCCCCCCGGAGGGTGGACACGCCCCGGACCAGGGCCGAGTGGAACGAGCCCCGCTCCTGGAACCGGCACGGTTCGCCCACCAGACACTGCTCGAACAGCTCCACCTCCGCCTCCATCGAGCGCAGGGCGTCGACGTAGCCCAGCCGGTCCTCGAAGACGGTCTCGTGGAGGACGGACATGCCGCCGGCCCTCGTGCAGAGCACGACGAGTGGCGGTTGCCAGTCGGTCATGAACCCGGGATGGGGACTGGTGTGGACCGCCGCCGGGCGCAGCTGCTGGGCCGAGGCGGCGATGCCGTAATCGTCGATCTCGAAGTGGGCGCCCATGCGCTGAAGGGTGGAGATGGCGGTGACCAGCCGCTCCTGGGCGCAGCCGACGATCCGCACCCGCCCGCCGGTGGCCAACCCGGCCACGAGGTAGGAGAGGGCCTCGATGCGGTCGCCACCCAGCCGCTGGGTGGCCCCGGCCAGCCGGTCGACGCCCTCGATGACGAAGCGGCGGTCGGGCTGGAGCTCGATGCGGGCGCCCATGCGCTGCAGGAACAGGGCCAGCTCGACCACCTCGGGCTCGATCGCCGCGTTCTCGAGGATGGTGCGGCCGTCGGCCACCGCCGCGGTCATGAGCACGGTCTCGGTGGCGCCCACGCTCGGGAACGGCAGGGCGAAGTGGGCGCCGTGGAGCCGGGTGGCCTTGGCCTCCAGCCCGTCGGGCGTGAGCTCGACCTCGGCGCCGAACTGGCGCAGGGCCTCCACGTGGTAGTCGACCGGGCGGGTGCCGATCCTGTCACCGCCCACCAGGGGGACGAAGGCCTCGCCGATGCGGTGCAGCAGGGGGCCGACCATGAGGATGGGGACCCGGTTGAGCCCGCTGTAGGAGATCGGGATGCGGCTCTCGTCGACCGACTCGGGATCGACCACGACGCTGTCGCCCTCGATGGCCACGCCGGCGCCGATGGACCGGAGCATTCCCGCGGTGATCTCCACGTCGCCCAGGCGGGGGGCGTTGCGGACGGTGCTCGGCGTGTCCGCCAGCAGGGCGGCGACCATGTGCTTGGTCACCGCGTTCTTGGACCCGCTGATCGCCACCTCGCCCTGCAGGGGTCCGACGGGGTCGATCTCCCACGCAGTGGCGGTCACGGCGGTCATTCTGGCACCAGCTCGGGGGGCAGCGGTTCGGCGTGGACGACGTGGAGCCGGCGGGTGGTGCGGGTGATCGCCGTGTAGAGGGCCCGGAGTCCCCGACCGCGCTCGGTGCCGCCCGCGGTCTCGGCCACGATGGCGGCCGGCTCGACGACGACCACCGAGTCGAACTCCAGCCCCTTGGCCTGGCCGATGGCCAGCAGGGCGACGGGAGCGTCGAGCACGTCGGGCCCCCGGGCGCCGGCAGGGAGGACTGCGGCCACCGCGTCCAGGACTGCGGCGGGGGCGATCACCCCCACCTTCCCGTCGCCCACCTCGGCCCGCTCCCGCCCGACCACGGCGCCGACCACCTCGGCCAGGCCATCCGGCGGCGCCGACGTGAACACGGGCATCGCCCCAGACCGGCGGGCGGCGCGCGACGGCGCCACTCCGGCGGCCGACGAGGCCAGCACCCGCCCGGCGATGTCCATGACCTCGGCCGGCGTGCGGTAGTTCACCGTCAGCTCCACCCGGGTGGGCGACCGGCGGCTCGGCAGGTGGGCGAGGACGTCGTCCCAGGTGGCCGGCGACCACTGGCTGCTGGCCTGGCCCAGGTCGCCGAGCACGGTCATCGACCCGCTCGGGCACCGGCGGGCCAGCATGCGCAGCTGCATGGGGGACAGGTCCTGGGCCTCGTCGACCAGGACGTGGCCGAACGTCCGCGACCACGGGTCGGGCGCCTCGGCTTCGATCGGGCCCTCCTCCAGTTCCTCCAGGTGGCGGAGGACGTCGCGCCGCATCAGCGGGTCGAGGCCCTCGATGCCGGCCACGACGCGCTCGCGCTCCCACCGGGCGGCGTCGCCGTTGCCGGCGGCGACAGTCCGGCGACGGGGCGGTCCGATGTGGACGGCCACCTCGTCGAGCAGGGCGGCGTCGGCCTCGGTCCACGCCACGTCGGCCACCCGGGGGCTGCGCGGCCGGTACAGGAGGTTCCACTCGGGCTCGGCCAGGACGCCGGCCGCGGCCAGGCGCAGGAGGGCGGGGGAGCCGAACAGGTCATGGAGCAGTTCCTCCGGACTGAGGGCCGGCCACATGCGCTCCATGACCTCGACGAAGGTCCGGCTGCGGGTGACGGTCTCGTCGAAGGCCTCTCGCTCCTCGGCCTCGACGGCCGCCTGGCGACGGAGGTGGGCCAGCACCAGGCGCTCGGCCGAGCGCCGGCGGGCGTTGTGGGTGCCGGACTGGCGCCGGACCCGCTCGGCGATGCCACGCGACGCACGCGGTGTCAGCGTCATCCGGTCGTCGTGGTAGGTGAACACGGCGGCCTGCGGGATGCCCCGCTCCCGGTCGCGGATGGCCTTGGCCAGCACCAGGGCCATGCGGGCGTCACCCTTGACCCGGGTGGTGGGCTGGTCATCGCCGCCGCGGACCGGTGTGGGAACGAGGGTGCCCGCGGTGGCCAGGGTGACGGTGTGCTCACCGAGGGCCGGGAGGACCTGCTCGACGTAGCGCAGGAACAGGGGGTTGGGGCCGACGAGGAGCACCCCTGCCCGGTCGAGCGGGAACCGGTGGGTGTAGAGGAGGTAGGCGGCCCGGTGGAGGGCGACGGCCGTCTTACCCGTTCCCGGCCCGCCCTGGACCACGACGATGCCGGCCAGCGGCGCACGGATGATCTCGTCCTGCTCCCGCTGGATGGTGGCGACGATGTCGCTCATACGCCCGGTGCGGCCCGACTCCAAGGCCGCCAAGAGGGCGCCCTCGCCCATCAGGATCAGCCCGTCGTGGCCGGCCTCGTCCCCCAGGGGCTCGTCGTCGATGCCCGCCAGGCGCCGTCCGCGCAGGATGAAGTGGCGCCGCCGGGCCAGGCCGAGGGGCTGGCGGGCGGTGGCCCGGTAGAAGGGCTCCGCCGCCGGCGCCCGCCAGTCGACCACCAGGGGCTCGTTGTCCACGTCGGCGATTGCCACCCGGCCGATGTAGTGACGATCGCCGTCGACCCGGTCGATGCGCCCGAACACCAGCCCGCTCTCGCCCACGCGCAGATCGGCCAACCGGCGTTCGGTGAGCAGGACTCTGACGTCGCGCTCCAACCGGGCCGAGTGGGTGCCGCCGGGGCCGTGGTCGAGCACCTCGGCGGACACGGCCCGGGCCTCGGAGCGCATGGCCTCCAGCCGTTCGTATGCCTTGTCGATGACCGCTTGTTCGGCTGCGATCTCAGGGTGTGACGTGGGGTGGTCTCTTTCTCAGGGAGGTGGAGCGGGAGGGGCGTCGTCGTCCCAGGCCAGCCACCAGGCCTGTCCACGATAGGAGAGCTGGGCCGGGGCGTCGACCGGGTCGAGCTGCCCCTCGGCGCCCGGCTCCCATCGCACGGCCCGCACCCGCAGCTCCGACCAGGAGATGGCCTCCACCACCTCCAGGACGAACGCGCCGTCGACCACCGCGATCCCCTTGACCCACACGTCGGTGATCCATCGGGGCACGAGGGAGGCCGACGCCCGGACCGCCACCCGGTCCATGCGCCCGGTGACGGCCGATGGCTGGTCCGACCGCAGCACCTGCACCGTCGCCGCCCCCACGACGCGCGCCCCGGACCGCTCCTTCCAGTGGGTCAGATGCTGGCGCAGGCTGGGCGTGGCCCGCTCCTTCAGCCGGCCCTGGAGCAGCTGCTCGTGCTTGCGGTTCATGAAGAAGGTCTTGCGCCACTCCCGCTCCCACCCCAGCACCATGCTCAGCTCCCGCACCATCGAGAACTCGGGCGGGGCGAGGAACGCGTTCTCCCCCAGCCACGTCTGTAGCTGGGCGAAGAGCTCGGGGGGCATGCCGAACTGCTCCTGCCACAGCCGCAGCACCCGCATGCACACGCAGGGCTCGCCGCCGAGGACCTCCATGGTGCGCTCGGCGGCCAGGTCGTGGGCCTCGAGCACCAGCTTCCCCCGTCTCCAGCTGACCTGGTGGCGGTCGCCCTCGCACTCCACCGTGGCCGTGGCCTCGGGCAGGGCGTGGTACCACCGGGGCCGGGCCGGGAGGGTCACGAGCCTCTACGGCTGGGTTGGCCGGACGTCGAGCGGCCCGACGTCGAGCGGCCCGACGTCGAGCGGCCCGACTTCAGGCAGCATCGTCGATGTGGACCACCCGCGCCCACGCCGGCGCGGCCCACGCCCGCCCGCCCTGGGCCGGGCGGCCCACGATGCCGACCACCACCTGCATGCCCTTGGGGGGTTCGGCCGGCCACGGCGTCATGCCGTCGGTGAGCACGACGGCGACCGACGGCCGGGGCC
>JALYGL010000265.1 GCA_030777125.1 Actinomycetota bacterium | reverse complement strand
CGCCGGCGGTCGCCGTCGAGGACCTGCCCGGGCCCGGTACCCGCCGGCCGGCCACCGGCCCGTGCGTGCTGGCCGAGCCCGACTGCACCGTCTGGGTCCCCGAAGGGTGGACGGCCGAGGTCGGCGGCGGCGGCAGCTGGGTGCTCACCCGATGACCCCGAGCGCGGACGCCGGCGGACTCGACCCCGCCGCCCTGCGGATCCTCATCTCCCGCCTGACCGGGATTGCCGAGGAGATGGGCGCGGTGCTGCGCCGGGCTGCGTTCAGCCCCAACATCAAGGAGCGGGCCGACTGCTCCGCCGCCCTGTTCACGCCCGCCGGCGAGCTGCTCGTGCAGGCCGAGCACATCCCCGTCCACCTCGGGTCGATGCCCGCCTCGGTGCGGGCGGCCATCGAGGCCTTCGGCGACGACCTCCGGCCCGGCGACCAGGTCGTGCTGAACGACCCCTTCGCCGGTGGCACCCATCTGAACGACCTCACCCTTGTCGCCCCCGCGTTCGGGCCCGACGGCCGGCTGGTGGGGTGGGCCGCCAACCGGGCCCACCACGCCGACGTCGGGGGCATGGCCCCCGGCTCCATCCCGGCCGAGGCCACCGAGATCCACCAGGAGGGATTGCGGATCCCGCCGGTGCTGCTGACTCCGGAGGTGGAGGCGGTGCTGGAGGCCAACTCCCGGACGCCGGACGAGCGCCGGGGTGACCTCGACGCCCAGCGCGGGGCCAACGTGGTCGGGGTACAGCGCCTGTCCGCGTTCGCCGACTCGCCGCTGGAGGAGGTCACCGCCTACGGCGAACGGCGGATGCGGGCCGCCCTGGCCGAGATGCCCGACGGCCGCTGGACGTTCGAGGACCAGCTGGACTCCTGCGGGCCGGCGCCCGACCAGCAGCGCCCGGCCCGCATCGTGCTGACGCTCGTCCTCGACGGCGACCAGGCCGTCTTCGACTTCACCGGCACCGACCCTCAGCGCCGAGGGAACGTCAACGCGGTGGAGGCGGTGACCGTCAGCGCGGTGTCGTTCGCCGTGCGGGCCGCCACCGACCCGACCATCCCGGCCAACGGCGGGGCCATGCGCCCGGTGCGGGTCGTCGCCCCCTCAGGCAGCATCGTCGCCGCTCGTCTTCCCGCGGCGGTGGGGGCCGGCAACGTGGAGGTGAGCCAGCGGGTGGCCGACGTGTGCCTCGGGGCACTGGCCGCCGCCGTCCCCGGCCGCCTGGGCGGTGCCAGCCAGGGGACGATGAACAACGTGCTGATCGGCGGGAACGGCTGGGTGTACTACGAGACGGTCGCCGGCGGCCAGGGCGGGCGTCCCGGTCGGGCGGGCATGTCCGGAGTGCACACCGGGATGACGAACACCAAGAACACGCCCATCGAGGCGCTCGAGCGGGCGTTCCCGATGCGGGTCCGGCGGTACCGGCTGCGCCGGGGCAGCGGTGGCGCCGGCCGTTTCGTCGGCGGGGAGGGGGTCGAGCGGGACGTGGAGATGCTCGAGCCGGCCACCGTCTCATTGATCACCGAGCGCCGGGAGTCACGGCCATGGGGCGCCGAGGGCGGGGAGCCGGGAGCGCCGGGCGAGAACTGGCTCCTCCCCGGCGGGGACGAGAGCCGAGCCGAGCGCCTGCCCGACAAGTGCACCGTCCACCTGCAGGCCGGCGACGTGGTGCGGATGCTGACGCCGGGCGGCGGTGGCTGGGGCAGGCCCGACCGATGACGGTCGACGCCGTCGTCTTCGACTGGGGCGGCACACTGTCCGAGTTCGTCTCGGCCGAGCTGGTCGACGCCTGGCGGTTGGCCGCCCGGCACCTGGCTCCCGATCGGGAGGAGGAGCTGACCCGCCGGTTGGTCGCGGTGGAGGACGCCTTCTGGGCCAGCACCGCCACCGACCAGCGCAGCGGCACCCTGGCCGACCTGCTGGGCGCGGCGGCGGCCGAGCTGGGCCTCGACGTGGCCGAGGCCCTCCTGGAGGAGGCCGCCCTCCGCCACCTCGACGCCTGGACGCCGCACATCCGCCACGACGCCGAGGCCGCGCCCACCCTGGCCGCCCTCCGCGAGCGGGGCGTGCGCATCGGGCTGCTGTCGAACACCCACTGGCCCCGCCAGTTCCACGAGCGCTTCCTCCAGCGCGACGGGCTGATCGAGCTGATCGACGCCCGCCTCTACACCAGCGAGATGCCGTTCCAGAAACCGCACCCGACAGCGTTCCTCTCCGCCTGCCAGGCCCTGGGGGTGGATGACCCGGGTCGGGTGGTCTTCGTCGGCGACCGGCCGTGGGACGACGTCACCGGAGCCCGGCGGGCGGGCATGCGGACCGTCCTGCGCCCCAACCCTCGGATCGCGCCCGTCGACGGCGCCGCCGATCCCGACGCCACCATCGGTCGGCTGGCCGAGCTGGTGGACCTGGTCGACGCCTGGCGGCCCTGACGCCCGGCTCAGCCCACCCGCACCGTCCCCCGCATCCCGTAGTCCCAATGCCCCGGCAGGTGGCAGCCCAGAAGGACCGGGCCGGAGGCGGCCGGGAAGGTGTACGTCGTCTCCACCGTCGCTCCGGCAGGGACGGACACCTCGCCCGGGCGCTCGCCGTGGTGCGTCTCGGTCCCCCGCTCGTGGACGTCCTGGGCGGCCTGATCGCCGACAATGAGCTCGTGGGCGATGGGGTCGAGGTTGCGGACGACGAAGCGGACCGTGGTACCCGGTCGTACGTCGACCACCGACGGGGTGAACCGGGAGTGCCGGACGGTGAGGGTGACCGTCTCCGGCCCGGCCGACGCCCCGGCCCCGGGGCCGCAGGCGGCCAGGGCCGCGAC
>JALYGL010000264.1 GCA_030777125.1 Actinomycetota bacterium | reverse complement strand
CGCACCATGTGCCTGCGCACGAACCCGAGCTCGGATTCCGAGGACGGCCGTGGGGGACACGGCGGGGGCGCCTCGGCAGGCCCCGTAGGCGTCTCAGCCATCGCTCGACATTCTTGCAGCAGTCGTGTGCCGGTGCTGCCTCGCCCCATGGGGAGCAACCGGCCTAGGCGCCCGAACACCGCCTATCGAGCCTGTGGCGTCAACCGACCATCCCACCCGGGGCGGTGGTGGGGCCAGGGCGTGGCAAGGCGAAGTCTCGGCCTCCGAGTGGGCGACGTCGACTTCCTGCGTCGGCGGCTGCGGGTGGAGCAACAGATCAAGATCGTCCGTGGGCGCCTGCAGATTGACGGGCCCAAGGGAGGCAGGACCCGCGTCGTTCCACTCGCCGAGCCAGTTGCAGGGCCCGCGCGGCTGTCACCCGAGTGTTTGCGTTCCCGGCTTACGGACCACAGACGGACCAGATGCGCCGCTGACCGACGTTTCCGCAGGTCACCGGCATCTGGCCTAAATGTCGTAGTAGAGGTTGAACTCCCAGGGGTGGGGACGCAGGCGGACCTCGTCGATCTCGTGCAAGCGCTTGTAGTTCACCCACGTCTCGATCAGGTCGGGCGTGAACACACCACCGGCCAGCAGGTAGTCGTGGTCGGTCTCCAGGGCGGACAGGGCCTCCTCCAACGAGCCCGGCACCTGCGGCACCTGGGCCAGCTCCTCGGGCGGGAGGTCGTACAGGTCCTTGTCGACCGGGTCGGGGGGCTCGATCCGGTTCTGCACCCCGTCCAGGCCGGCCATGAGCATCGCCGCGAAGGCCAGGTACGGGTTGGCCGACGGGTCGGGGCAGCGGAACTCCAGCCGCTTGGCCTTGGGGCTTTTCGACACCAGCGGGATGCGCACCGCAGCCGAGCGGTTGCGCTGCGAGTAGACGAGGTTGACGGGCGCTTCGTAGCCCGGGACCAGGCGCTTGTACGAGTTGGTCGTGGGCGCGGCGAAGGCCAGGACGGACCGGGCGTGGGTCAACAGCCCGCCCAGGTACCAGCGGGCCATGTCGGAGATGCCGCCGTAGCCGGTCTCGGCGAAGAAGAGCGGTTCGCCGCCCTTCCACAGCGACTGGTGAGTGTGCATCCCGGAGCCGTTGTCCTGGAAGATCGGCTTGGGCATGAAGGTGACCGACAGGTTGTGGGCCCAGGCCACCGACTTGGTGACGTATTTGTAGAGCATCACCTTGTCGGCCATTCGCAGCAGGGTGTCGAAACGCATGTCGATCTCGGCCTGCCCGGCGGTGCCCACCTCGTGGTGCTGGATCTCGATCTCGACGCCGACCTTCTCCAGCATCAGGATCATCTCCGAGCGGAGGTCCTGGAAGTGGTCCATGGGTGGGACGGGGAAGTAGCCCTCCTTGTACCGCGGCTTGAACCCGAGGTTGGGACCCTCGTCCTTGGCCGTGTTCCAGGCCCCCTCGACCGAGTCGACCGAGTACGACGACGAGTGCTGGTCCTGATGGAAGCGCACGTCGTTGAAGATGTAGAACTCGGCCTCCGGGCCGAAGTAGGCGGTGTCGGCCAGCCCGGTGGACACCAGGTAGTCCTCCGCCTTCCGGGCCACGTAGCGGGGGTCGCGGGAGTAGGGCTCGCCGGTGACCGGGTCGCCCACGAAGCAGTTGATGTTGAGGGTCTTGTGCTGGCGGAACGGGTCGATGACGGCGGTGTTTGGATCGGGCACCAGGATCATGTCCGACTCCTGGATCTCCTGGAACCCCCGGATCGAGGAGCCGTCGAACCCGTAGCCGTCGTCGAACGCCTCCTCGGTGAGCTCGTGGATCGGCGCCGAGAAGTGCTGCATCAGGCCGGGAAGGTCGCAGAAACGGAAGTCGACGACCTCCACGCCCTCGTCCTGGGCCAGTCGGACGACGTCGGCCGGGCTCCGTTGCTCCACGATCTCCCCCTTGTCGTACGCGCTCGAACGGCGACAACCCTGCGGGCGGGCGGTTACCCGACCGTTGCACCTTGATGAACCGTCTGTGAACTAGGGCGCCGCCGCCGTTTCGGCTGCGAAGATAGCCCAATGGAACGTCAGCAGGACTATGTGCTCCGCTCGGTGGAGGAGCGGGGGATCCGTTTCATCAGGCTGTGGTTCACCGACGTCGTCGGCCAGCTGAAGTCGATCGCCATCGTCCCCGGCGAGCTGGAGACGGCGTTCTCGGAGGGCATGACGTTCGACGGTTCGTCCATCGACGGCTTCAGCCGGGTGCAGGAGAGCGACATGCTCCTGCACCCCGATCCCAACACCTTCGAGCTGTTGCCGTGGCGGGGCGACGACACGCCGGTGGCCCGCATGTTCTGCGACGTCACCACCCTCGACGGCACTCCCTTCGCCGGCGACCCCCGCCACGTCCTGCGCCGACAGCTCGACATCGCCCGCGAGAAGGGGTTCTCGTTCTACGTGGGCCCCGACATGGAGTTCTTCTACTTCGCCACCGACGGTGGCAAGCCCACCGCCATCCCACTCGACTCGGGCGGCTACTTCGACCTGACCACCGTCGACGTGGCCACCGACCTTCGGCGGCGCACCATCCTGGCCCTGGAGTCGATCGGCATCCCTGTTCGCTACAGCCACCACGAGGACAGCCCCAGCCAGCACGAGATCGACCTGCGCTACACCGACGCGCTCACCATGGCCGACAACATCATGACCTTCAAGCTGGTCGTGAAGGAGATCGCCCTGGAGCGAGGGGTGTACGCCTCGTTCATGCCCAAGCCGCTCACGGGCGTGCAGGGCTCGGGCATGCACATCCACCTGTCGCTGTTCGAGGGCGACCAGAACGCGTTCTCCGATCCGGGCGACGAGGCCGGGTTGTCGAAGGTGGCCAAGGGCTTCGTGGCCGGCCTGCTGACCCATGCCCGGGAGATCACCGCCGTCACCAACCAGTGGGTCAACTCCTACAAGCGCCTGGTGGTGGGTTTCGAGGCGCCCGTCTACGTGGCGTGGGCCCGCAACAACAGTTCGGCGCTGCTGCGGGTTCCCGGGTCCAAGAAGGGCAAGCCGGCATCGACCCGCGTGGAGTTCCGCTCGCCGGACCCGGCGTGCAACCCGTACCTGGCTTTCGCCGTGATCCTGGCCGCCGGCCTCAAGGGGATCGAGGAGTCCTACGACCTGCCGGGCGAGCTCACCGCCAACCTCTACGAGATGACCCCGGAGGAACGGCTGGCCGAGGGGGTGACGGCCCTGCCCGGTTCACTCGAGGAGGCCATCGCCTGCATGGAGCAGTCCGAACTGTTGCCCCAGGCCCTGGGCGAGCACGTCTTCGAGTGGTTCATCCGCAACAAGCGGGCGGAGTGGGACGCGTACCGCACCCAGGTGACGCCGTTCGAGCTCGACCGGTACCTCCCGATCCTCTGATGGAGCCTCTGCTCGTCTTCCCCGATCCGCCCCCGGCGGTGGTGAGGCCGGTGCTCGACACCGCCGGGTACCTCTGGCGGGCGGCGACCACGTCGGAGGACGCCACCCGGGCCGAGCCCGAAGACGGGTGGTCGGGAGCGGTGATCTGCGCCGACGAGGACCCCGAGGGGGCGCTGGCCATGTGCCGCGGACTCCGCAAGCGCGACATCCCGCTGGAGCCGCTGCTCCTGCTCACCGGGCCGTCGTCGCTCGACGACCTCGAGCTGCGGGAGGAACTGTTCGACGACTTCTGCGTCCTGCCGTTGCGGTCGGGCGAGCTCGAGGCCCGCCTGCGGCACCTGTTCTGGCGGACGGGCCGTGGCACCCGGCCGGAGCTGATCGAGTACGGCCAGCTGGTGCTCAACCTGGAGACCTACCAGGCCGCCATCTCGGGCCGGCCGCTCGACCTGACGTACATGGAGTACGAGCTGCTCAAGTTCCTGGCCACCCACCCGGGCAAGGTGTTCACCCGCGAGATCCTGCTGTCTCGGGTCTGGGGCTACGAGTACTACGGCGGGGCCCGCACCGTCGACGTCCACATCCGCCGGCTGCGGGCCAAGCTCACCGAGGAGCACGCCGGGCTCATCCAGACCGTGCGGTCGGTGGGCTACCGCTTCGGCCAGTCGCGGTGGGGGCTGTGACCCCTCAGTCGCCGACGTACGCCCAGGCCTCGACCTCGACCAGCGCGCCGAGCGGCAGGCCGTCGACGCCCACGGCGGAGCGGGCCGGACGGTGGTCGCCGAACACCTCGACGTAAGTTTCGTTCATCGCCGTGAAGTCCCGGATGTGCCGCAGGAAGACGGTGGTCTTCACCACGTCGGCCAGCGTGGCCCCTTCACTCTGGAGCAGCGACGCCAGATTGAAGAGAGCTTGGCGGATCTCGGCCTGGACGCCCCCGGCGACCACGGCGCCTTCGGAGAGCCCGACCTGGCCGGACACGACCAACCAGTCGCCGGCCCGCACGATCGGGCGGTACGGCCCGACCGGCGCGCTCACGAAGGGGACGGAGCGGGAGAGGGGTTAGCTGAAGCTCTGGCCGCAGCCGCAGCTGCGGCTGGCGTTGGGGTTGTTGATGGCGAACCCGGCCCCCTGGAGGCCGTCCTTGTAGTCGAGCGACGCGCCCTTCAGGTAGGGGGCGCTGGCCGAGTCGACCACGACCTTGACCCCGCCGGCCTCGGCGACGGTGTCGTCGGCCGCGATGTCGGTGTCGAAGAACATCTCGTAGCTGAAGCCCGAGCAGCCACCGGGGCGGACAGCGACGCGCAGTGCCAGGTCGTCGTTGCCCTCGGCCTTGATCAGCTCGTGCACCTTGGTCGATGCGCTGTCCGTGACTGTGATCATCAAGCTCCTCCTGGAGTGCTTTGCACCATCGATGCTACCTGAACGACAACTCGACCTGGCAGGGGTCGCGGTCGCCGAGCGTTCCGAACCGTTCAACGCTTCCGGCGCCCATCTCTTCCACGAATCCCTCGATGAGGCCGCGGTGGAGGTGGCAGACCACGTCGGGATGGGCCTGGGCCAGGTCCTGGAACGGGCAGTGGGTGAAGGCCACGGTGAGCAGGCCGTCGTCGTCGACCGCGGCGGGGTCGAACCCCAGGTCGCCCAACATGGCCACCAGGGCGGCGGCGCAGCGGCGGCCCGGCGGGCGGCCGTTGACCGGCTCCGTGGCCGCCTGTCGCCCGAGCGCCCGGCCGTGCTCACTGCCGGCGGCGGCCGCCTGGTCGGGGCGGACACCTGCGGCGGCGGCGGCCTGCACCAGCATGGCCGAGAGCATCGGGTACGCCGGGGGCTCCAGGCCCAGCGACGGGGCGTCGGGCGCCAGCCCGTAGCGGTGCTGCGGCCTCCCGACGGTGCCCCGCCCGTCCGCCACCACCTCGAGCAGCCCGACTTCGCGCATCCGCTCCAAGTGCGGGCGCACGGTGTTGGGGTGCAGTCCGAGGGTCTCGGCGATCTCGGCGGTGGAGCGGGGGGAGCTCGACCGGGCCAGCTCGAGGTAGATGGCGTACCGGGTGTTGTCGCCCAGCGCCTTCAGCACGTCGAGGCGCCTGGCGTCCACGTCTGGCATATTACCGGTCGAACCCGGTAAAATCCAGGCGTGCCCACCGAAGCCGACGTCCTGGCCACCCTCCGCGGCGTCGTCGACCCGGAGCTGGGCTCCGACATCGTCGACCTCGGCATGGTCGACCGGGTCGAGATCGCCGACGACGGCTTCGTCACCGTCACCGTCGCCCTCACCATCTCCGGGTGCCCTCTGCGGGTCCAGATCCGTGACGACGTGAAGTCGAAGCTCCTCGGCCTGCCGGGGGTCACCGGCGTGAAGGTGAAGTTCGGGGAGATGGACCAGGCCCAGCGCAGCCAGGTCATGCAGCGGGCCCGGCTCAACGCCTCCCGCAAGGCCCCGGACACCCAGGTGCCGCTCACCACCCGAGTCCTGGCCGTGGCCAGCGGCAAGGGGGGTGTGGGCAAGAGCAGCGTGGCCGTCAACCTGGCCTCGGCCCTCGCCGACACCGGCTTCACCGTGGGAGTGGTCGACGCCGACATCTGGGGGTTCAGCGTCCCCCGCATGCTCGGCGTCACCGGCCGCCTGGGCGCGTCGGGCGACAACCGCATCGTCCCCCACGACATCCCGGTGGGCCGCGGCCGCATCAAGGTGGTGAGCATGGGGTTTCTCGTCGACGACGAGGACACGGCCATCATGTGGAGGGGCCTCATGCTGGCCAAGGCCCTGGAGGAGTTCCTCGTCAAGGTGGCCTGGGGCGACATGGACTACCTGCTCATCGACATGCCACCCGGCACGGGCGACATCCAGATGGCGCTGGGCCGTCTCCTCCCTCGCACCGAGATGGTCGTCGTCACCACGCCCGCCCTGGCCGCCCAGAAGATCGCCGTGCGGGTGGCCGACATGGCCCGCCGTTCCTACCTGAAGGTCCTCGGCGTGATCGAGAACATGAGCAGCTTCACGTGCGACCACGGTTCGTCGTACCCGCTGTTCGGCGAGGGCGGCGGCCGGACCCTGGCCGACAGCCTGGGCGTGCCCCTGATCGGCCAGATCCCGCTGGAGCCCGAAGTCAGCGCGGCCAACGACGCAGGCAAGCCGCTGTCGGTGGCGTCGCCGGAGAGCGGGGCCGGAGCCGCCTTCGCCGCCATCGCAGCCCGGATCTCCGAGGAGCTCCTCCCGCCGGTCGACATGGCCGGCTGCACGGCCCGGATGCTCGCCGCCGTCGAAGGCGCCCTGACGTAAGGCCTCGCCGCCGGGGTCGCCGTTTGCAGTGATGTACGGCAAGGCCGGCGGGGCTGGGGCCCCCGCCGGCAGCGGCGGGCGAGGTCCCTGGTCTCGCCTCCGCTCCGCTCCGGCTCGCTCGGGACTCCGACCCAAGGACCGGGGTGCCCGCCGCCATGAGCACCGCGCCCTCGGGCTCGGTCGCGTATGCGTCGTCCAGGTGGATCCAGGGGGTGCCGCCGGTGGTGCGGCCGTGGTGGATCTGGTAGCCGCTCACCCGGTGCCCGAGGGCCGTGCCCCGCCGCTGGCGGGTGACCTTGTTCGGAGCGAAGGTCGTCTCCACGTCGAGCCACCCCAGTCCCTCGACCCGGCCCCGCCCCGACTCGACGTCGTCGACGATGACCCGCCCGAGCATCTGGTAGCCGCCACAGATGCCAAGGACGGCGGCGGTGCTGGCGGCGATGGCGGCGTCGAGGCCCCGCCCCCTCAGCCAGTCCAGGTCGGCGACGGTGGCCTTGCTCCCGGGCAGCACGACCAGATCGGGCGCGCCCAGAGTGGCCACGTCGGTCACGTAGCGCACCGCCACGCCGGGCTCCAGGGCGAGGGCGTCGACGTCGGTGAAGTTGGCGATGCGGGGGAACCGGACCACGGCCACGTCGAGTGACGTACCGTCGGACGCCGCCACCGAGGGGACGGGCAGAGCCATGGAGTCCTCGGCGTCGAGGTCGACGTCGTGGATCCACGGGACCACGCCGAGGGTCGGGACACCGCATCGGCGTTCGAGCTCGGCCGGTCCGTCGCCGAGCAGCGCCGGATCGCCTCGCAGTTTGTTCACGACGAAGCCGCGCACCAGCGGGCGCAGCTCGTCGGGCAGGAGGGCCACCGTGCCGTAGAGGGAGGCGAAGACGCCGCCTCGGTCGATGTCGCCGACGACCACTGCGGGAACCCCGGCTGCCGCGGCCAGCCGCAGGTTGACGATGTCGGCGTCGAGGAGGTTGATCTCGGCGGCGCTCCCCGCCCCTTCCATGACGACCACGTCGAAGCGGCTGCGGAGGTCCTCCAGCGCGGCCAGCACGGCGGGCCACAGGCGGGGTTTCTCGGCCTGGTACCCGGCGGCGTCGAGCACGGCCACGGGCCGGCCCATCAGCACCACCTGGCTGGCCCGCTCGCCGGTGGGCTTCAACAACACGGGGTTCATGGCTACTTCGGGTTCAGCGCCCGCGGCCAGGGCCTGCACCCCCTGGGCCCGTCCGATCTCGTGTCCCGACGGGGTGACGAAGGAGTTGAGGGCCATGTTCTGGGACTTGAACGGCGCCACCCGCACACCGCGGCGGTGCAGGAGCCGGCACAGCCCGGCCACCACCGAGCTCTTGCCCACGTCGCTCCCCGTGCCGCACACCATGAGGCCGCCTCTCACGACCGCTCCACGCACCTCGACAGAACGGTCGACAGACGGGCCAGCCCGTCGGCGCCCGGGACCGCGATGCGGACGTGGTCCGGGAGACCGAACCCGGCGCAGTCCCGCACCAGGACGCCGAAGGGCGCCAGGGCGGCCCGGAGGCCGGGGGCCCGCACCAGCACCCAGTTGGCGTCGGACGGCTCCGGGTCGAGCCCGGACGACCGCAGGACGCCGACCAGCTCCGAGCGCAAGCCGGCGATGCCGACCGCCCACGCGGCCAGGTCGGCCCGCTCCAGCAGGTGGGGGACGGCAGCCGCCGCCAGCGAGCTCACCGACCACTCCGGCTGCCGGGCCCGCAGGCGGGCCAGCAACGACCCGTTGGCCGCCACCACGTACCCCAGCCGCAAACCCGGACAGGCGAACACCTTGGTCAGGGACCCGACGACCAGACCGGCCCCACTCGTCCAGCGGCCGGTGGCGAGAGGGTAGAAGGCCTCGTCCCACACTGTCTCGGCGTTCGAGCCACGCAGGCTCTCGGCGTTCGAGCCACGCAGGGTGTCGGCGTTCGAGCCACGCAGGGTGTCGGCGCCGGCGGCGTCGGGCCGGGCCAGGCGCCCGGACGGGTTGTGCGGGTTGGACCGCCACCGGGGCGGCCCGTCGCCCCTGGGATAGAGGGAGAAGTCTGGCTCCACCACCGAGCCGCCCACCTCGGCCGCCACCAGGGCGATGGCCTCTGAGCCCCCGTTGGTCAGCAGCACCTGCTCGGGTTCGACGCCGAGGGCCGCGGCCAGCGCCGCCGTCGCCGGCTGCGGATCGGGGTAGCGGCCGACGGCGTCCACGTGCTTGGCCACCACCTCCCCGGCATCGGGCGCCAGCGGGTTCAGGCTGGCCGACAGGTCCAGCACGGCCGCTGGGTCGACGCCCAGGGCGGCGGCCAGGCGGGCACCGTCGCCTCCGTGGGCGCCCGGGGACGGGACCGGCGTCATCACGGCGTTCGTGCACGCAGCCGGGCGGCCGGCACGGCGAGGGCGGCGGCGAGGGCCAGGCC